>NZ_WOWT01000058.1:0-6470 GCF_009746545.1 Oceanobacillus sp. AG | reverse complement strand
ATTAAAAAACTCCCCTCTATTAATATGAAAAAAACTTAGCACATTATAGCAGGGAAGTCTATTTTTAATCTGGAGGAATTTGAACAATTAGCAAGTGTTTTAGATGGAACAATGTGGAGCTTTACAGTAATAAACCCCACAGTGCCTGCATAACTGTATTCATTGTCACCTGATTACGGTTTGCAATTTGCTGAAGTTGATCGGTTAATGACGCATTTAGTTTACAAACAACTGTTTTAAGTTGATATTCCTTTCCAGGCTCAGTTGATTTGGAATACGGTATAATGGTTTGTTCTTCATGGTTAGCTAAATAATTACTCCAGTAGTTAGCGGATATTTCCTTATCCTGTTGAGAGAGCCACTTAATATACCTACTGTATGGAGTAATAGTCTCATAACTATCTCCTTTTCCTTTCATTAAAGATTCGTATTGTTTGAGCCATTCCTCTAACAATATAGGAATACTCCAGCCATCCATCAGGATATGATGGAAACTCAATATTATACCGTGTGTTTTATCTTCAGTTTGCAGCACAGCTAATCGTAGCAATGTATCTTTTTCAAGATTAAATCCTCTTGATTTATTTTCTAACATGTAAGATTTTATATATTTTTCATATTCTCCCGTGTTCATTGTACGTAAATCCTCATAAACCCATGGACATGATTTATGTTTGTAAATTATTTGAAGTGGTGTATCATTCCAACCCTGATAGATATTCATTCTTAAAACTGAATATCTTTGCATTAGAATTTCAAGGCTTTTCACCCAAGCATCTACATCTAAATTTCCAACCAAATCAAATTCCATTTGCTCAGTATATGATGAAGAATCTAGCTTACTATGGAACAACATTCCTTTTTGCATCGGTGATAATTCATAAATGTCCTCGACATCACCAATGTGCTTAGTTTGTTTAATGACTTCTGTTAATTCATTGATACTCAACTGTTTCATACTTAGATCACTTGGTGTTAATTCAGTTTCCTTTTTTCTTACACAATGAACAATTATATCGACTAAACTCTTCTTAATTAATTTAGCAAGCTGTTCCATTGTCTTACTTTGATACTGATTTTTACTATACTCAATCATAAGAAACAACTTACCATTTTGTACAAAACCATTTATATTCAATACATACTGCCTATTCGTTTGTTTACTTATGATTAAACCACTTGAATAGGAGGAAAGCTCCAAACTGTTTCGAACCAAGTCTTGGTCGAATTGCCCTAAATAATTAAAACTTATTTCAGGCTTTAACATTTTGATAGCACTCTGGTCTTGAGACAGGTATCGTAGAATACCATAGCCGATTCCCTTATTAGGAATTTTGCGTAATCCTTCTTTCACAGTTTTAATAGAATCAGACACACTCTGTTCTGAATTCATCTGTAGTATAACTGGATACTGGCTTGTAAACCATCCCACTGTACGTGTAATATTCACATCTGGTAAAATAGTTTCCCTTCCATGTCCTTCTAAGTTAACTATGACATTTTTTATACCTGTCCATTTATGAACTGCCGAACCAAGAGCGGTTAATAACAAATCGTTAATTTCTGTATTATAAGAAATATTGGCCTGTTTTAACAATTGTTCTGTTTCTTGTTCACTCCATTCCACGGTAATGACATCATTATTTTCGTTAGTTGGAAACTTTAATTCATAATCCTTCGGTAATGGAAGATATTGTACTTGCTCAACCTGATTCCAATATACGCGTTCTTTTTCTATTTCGGAACCTTGCGCATAACCGAACAGAAGCGTCGACCATTGTTTGAACGAATCAGTTTTGGGCGGTAGATGAATAGGCTTTTCGCTCTTCAATTGTTCGTACCCTGTCGCTAAGTCTTCGAACAAGATTCTCCACGAGACCATATCAATCACAAGATGGTGAATTACAATCAATAAATGATCACCATCTACACATTGGAACAGTCCTAATTTTACCAATGGTCCTTCTTCGATATTTATACTACTTTGTATTAAATTCGCCTTGCCTTCAATTATACTTTCAACATTTTCCTCATTTTGCAAGTCAAATAATTCTAATGAAAATAAGGGACCTTCTTCATTGCCGCGTATTCGTACTTCATATTGATTGTTCTGCTTTATAAAAACGGAACGTAAAGCATCATGATGCTTAATGATTTGTGTCATTACCTGTTCCAAAATTGTTGACTCAAAACGTTCAGAGCTATAGAGCATCATAGCTTGATTAAAATGGTTATCTACAAAGTTCTCATTAAAAAACCATGATTGGATTGGCGTTAATGGTGCTGTGCCTGTGATTTCTCCTTGATCTGTTGTATTCATAATAGGGTAGACATGATGGCTTAACTCTGCAATAGTGGGATATTTTAATAGATGTTTCATTTCAACTTTGTAGTCTTCTTGATATAGTCTAGAAGACACTTGAATTGACTTAATCGAATCTCCACCCAGTTCATAGAAATTATCTAATATTCCTATCCTTTTTACACCTAATATAGCCTGCCATACCGCCACTAATGCTTGTTCAATTGCTGTTCTTGGAGCAACATACTTACTTATAACATGTAAATCTTCACTAGGAGCAGGCAGACCCTTACGATTAACTTTTCCATTTGGTGTAAGTGGTAATTGTTCAAGTTGGACAAAATATGAAGGAATCATATAACTTGGTAATCCACCCAATAATTCCCTTTTTAACTGACTTAAAGAAAAGCTTTCGGCTACTACTATATAAGCACATAGTGAGTTGTTTCCATGTACATCTTCATATTCTGTAACAATAGCTTCTTTAATGACTTCTTCATTCAGCAGAGCTGTCTCCACTTCCCCAATTTCAATACGATAACCTCGTATTTTCACTTGATGATCAATTCTACCTAGATATTCAATATTACCGTCCGGTAACCTACGAACCAAGTCCCCTGTCCGATACATCTTTTGACCTGGGATAAATGGGTTTTCTACAAATTTTTCACCTGTTAAATCAGGACGATTTAAATATCCTCTTGCTAGGCCTTGTCCACTTAAACATAACTCTCCAACTAAACCTACTGGTTGTAATTGATTATCTCTATTTATTATATAGGCTTGCGTATTTCCAAGGGGTTTGCCAATAGGTGTATTAACGTATCCTTCCATATTATGAGTTGTTGAATAATGAGTTGCATATATTGTGGCTTCTGTCGGTCCATATATATTCTCCAATCTTGATGTTAAAGATAAATCATAAAATTGCTTAATTGTATTAACTGGTAATGCCTCGCCAGCCGAAAACACATATTTTAACGAACCAAGTTTATCTTCGTTTATTATTTTTACATCATCAAGAAACACTTTTAACATTGATGGCACGAAATTGATATGAGTAATTTGTTTATCTTGTATTATGTTTAACATTTTCATTGGTTCTTTTTCAAAATTAGGCTTTAATATAACCAATCGACCCTGACCAAAAAACCACCCGAATAATTCAGTTATTGACACATCAAAAGTATAGTTTGTTTTTAATAAGATAGAGTCATTTTTTTCTAAAGGATACAGATTTTCCAATTGTGTTAGTGTATTGATTACTGATTGATGTTCAACCATAACACCTTTTGGTTTACCTGTAGTACCCGATGTATAAATCACGTATGCTAAGTTATACGGTAATACATTGCATGTAAGATTCGAACCATCATCATGGTAACTAGATTCTTCATCTAGATATAAGGATTTCTCAACTAAAGAAACACGGTCTTGTAGATAGCGTTTTGTTAATAATTGCTTAATATTAGAGTTAGTAATAATATATTGAATACGTTCTTCTGGATAATCAGGATCAATCGGTACATAGGCGCCGCCAGCTTTAAGAATACCCAGTATTCCAATAATCATTTCAAGAGAACGATCTAACATAATACCCACTAGTTCTTCGTTCTTTATACCAGCTGTTCTCAATGTACGTGCTACTTGGTTAGCACGTACATTTAATTGTTTGTATGTTAGATATTGTCCATCGTAATCAACAGCTACTTGATTGGGTTTACTCTTGACTCTATTCTCAAACAATTCATGAACAGTCGTATTTCCCTGATAGTTTATTTTAGAATTATTAAATTCTGTCAGTATTTTTTCTTCTTCTAATTTTGACATCATGTTCAGTTGACTTATTTCAAGAGTAGGTTGAAATAAAATAACAGAGAAAATTCGATTCAAATGTTCAGTTACTCGTTTCATAAATGCACGATCATACAAATCTTGATTATAGGCTAATCTAAGTTTAATTAGATTATCTTCAATATAAAATTCAAATCTAACATCTGAAGCTGTTGTTTCTTTAAAGTGTGAAGAATGCAAATCATCTAATGAGATAATTGTATTTATTTTAGGCAAATGATTATCATCATATTCGATATCTAGATTCTCTACCATTTTTCTAAATGGAATATTCTGATTTCCTATTACATCCTTAATAAACATATTTATTTCTTTAAATATATCTTTAAAAGAACTTGTCTTGTAGAACTTATTTTTTATAATCAAGATTTCGTTTAAACTAGACTGGTTCTTGTCCTTTAAGGCTGGCATTCCTACAATAATATTTTTATTTCCAGTATACTTATATAACAGGCTTTTAACACCCGAAAGTAAAACCATATAGATGGCCATTGGAGAACTGTTTGTTAGAGCCATTACTCTCTGGGAGTTTTCAATCGATAGCATACTATTAATAATATGTTCTGAAACTATTTCTCCATTATTCTTTTGAAAAGAAGATGTTTTTGAATGAGGCAAATAGGTTATATTATCTTCATAATCAAAAACTTTGTTCCAAAATAGTGATTGTTTATTAAATATAGACATCCAATTACACCTCTGCTTATTCGTTATAATACACTTATTCTGAATTACACAAGCTAGTCAGTAACTAAATCTATTAAGATTTGTTGTATAGTTTTAAACGTGATAGTATAAGTAATAATTTACAGGACAGTTATACCAATTTTCCTCTCAGCGAAAGGAAAATTAGAAATTTAATTCAAATAAATCAACTGAACTATAATTTTCTTTTATATCTCCATCGATTTGAATCTCGCTCAATTTAATACTAGGATTATTCCTAATTGTAGAAAGGACAGTTAGGAAATTTTTTACTAATAATTCTATTGAACTTCTCTTAAATAGTTTTGTGCAATACTCAAAGCTTCCTCTTAACTCCTTTTGACCTACATATATGAATAAAGTTAAATCAAACCTTGATACTGTATGCTCTTGATCAAGTAATTTCAAAGTTAAACTACTATTGTTTTTTTCCATATAATCTACATTTTCAATGGCTAACATCGTATCAAACAGCGGATTACGGTTCTCCACTTTTTTTATATCAACTTTTTCGATTATTTTTTCGAAAGGATAGTCTTGATTCTCATAAGCAGCTAGTGTTGTTTCCTTTACTTCATTCAAGTAATGAATAAATGTTTTTTTATAGCTTAGGCGGTTTCGAATCACCAATGTATTTACAAACATCCCTATGATTCCTTCTATATCCGTATGGTTTCTTCCTGCTATTGGAGTCCCAACTAATATGTCCTTTTGACCAGTATATTTTGATAATAGAGTCGTGTATGCTGCTAATAACACCATATACAGCGTGCTACCAGTTTCTTCTGCAATTTTGTTTAACCCTCTAAACAATTCATTGCCAATTTTGAAATTTACCAAAGAACCTTCATAACTTCTTTTAATCGGTCTTTCATAGTCCGTCGGCATATCTAATAATGGTATTTCACCGTTAAATACTTTTATCCAATAGTCCTCTTGTTTTTTCATTTTTTTACTATCTTGTAATTCAAGTTGCCATGCCGCAAAATCTTTGTACTGATTACGAAGTTGTGGTAACTGTTTACCTTCATAAAGATCAAATAGTTCATTCATGAAGATGTTTATAGAACTACCATCTGAAATAATATGATGCATATCAATTATCAAAACATGGAATTCTTTATTGATTTTTAACAATTTAACTCTCATTAAAGGTGCTTTCGTCATGTCAAATTTATATACAAAGTCACTTTGAATCTCCTTTAAGTCATTAAGGGTCGCTTGTATTGGTTCAATAGCAAAATCTATATTTTTCTGTATGAACTGCATAGGTTCGCCGTTGACCATTTTAAAACTTGTGCGAAGTGAGTCGTGACGTTCAATTAATTGCTTGAAAGCTAATTCAAGATTTTCTATATTTAATGCCCCTTCTATTTGAACAGAGTGAGGCATATTATAAGTTATTTCATTTCCCTCCATTTGACTCAAAATATACATTCTTTTTTGCGCGGAAGATACAGGGTAATAATCTTTCTCTTCTACTGTTTATGGCAAAATAAAAGTACATAATAATGCAGCGTAAAAGTACATAACGCTGCAATAAAGTTCTTAGAAAATAAAAAAGGCTTGCCAGCCTCCAAATTATAACCTACTGTTATTGGTGTCGAAT
>NZ_WOWT01000057.1:0-6492 GCF_009746545.1 Oceanobacillus sp. AG | reverse complement strand
ACCCTGTTTGAATATTCCGCACTCTGAGTGAACACTATGCCCACCAATACATTCTATAAAATGGCGTTTGAGTAATTCTAAGAAAACAGGAGCATTTTGAAGATAATCAAAGTATATAGAGGGAGGGTATCTATCATGGCGATACAAGAAGTCCAGTTTAAATCATTTAATGAAAAGGACACTATAAAAGCATGGATTTACACGCCAATTCGTAAGCCGAGAGGAATTGTCCAGATTGTCCATGGTTTTGGTGAACATTCGCGCAGGTATTTACATATGATTCTTGTGCTTAATGAAGCGGGATTTATAGTTGCAGCAGATGATCATGTTGGCCACGGGAAAACGGCGTATGATTCAGGCAATTGGAATGACTGGGGCGATAAGGGCTACATGACGATGGCAGAAGATGAGCACAAATTACGAGAAATTGTTCAGAAAGAGTATGACGGACTTCCATATTTCATGTTCGGACATAGTATGGGCTCCATGATTGTAAGAGGATATGCAACCAAATATGGGGAAGGAATCTCTGGACTTATTTTATGTGGAACATCTGGTGTTTTCCCGAATTTAAAAGAGATATCTGAAGAAATGAAAAAGCGTATCGATGAGGGGGATGGTGAAGTTGTCGAAGATAGTTATCTTGAAAGCTTATTTGGCTGGATGACAGAGCGGATAGAGAACCCAAATAGTCCAAATGACTGGATAAGTGGCGACCCTGACGTTGTGACAGACCATGCGAATGATCCGTTTAACAATTTTACTTCAACACCAAATATTCGCTCCCTCTATTTCTTTGTTCAAATGATGGAAACAATTATTGGTACGGAATGGGCAGAGAAGGTCCCTTCCTCTATTCCTGTTTATAATATTGCAGGTGACTTTGATCCGGTAGGTTTATATGGGGAGGGCGTGTATCAAGTCTCCAATTGGCTTGCAGAGACGGGCAACTTTGTAAAAACTAAGTTGTATTCCGGTTACCGACACGAAATTCATAATTACAGAGATATTCGTGATGAAGTAGTGGAGGGGATTATTGATTTTATAAATGGTACGATATAAAAGGAGTACCTAACAGAGACGGTTGCAGGGAGAAGTGTTAGCGCGCTTCTCCCTATCTATATCCAGTGAAAACTTTTTTCCAGTTAAAATACATCCTATTGACAAAGAGAAGCGAACCATATATAGAAGAAAGTATGAAAGATTCATTTTAACTAGGATCTTTTGACAATACGGAAATCATACAAGGGGGAAAACATGAAAGTCATTGTTATTGGCGCGGGAGTTGTCGGTGCTTGTGCCGCTTACTATTTATCGCAGGATGAAAATGTTGATGTCACGTTGATTGATGAGGAATTCGAAGGGAAGGCGACTTTAGCTGGCGCAGGGATTATTTGTCCATGGATTTCACGGTATAATGATTCCGATTGGTTCAGGATAGCAAGCAGGGGAGCCCAGTATTATCCAGAGCTGATCGAATCTCTTAAAGAACTGGGGGAGACGAACACTGGTTATCGGCAGACAGGTGCAATTGCAACGAGTGAAGACATAGAGGTCATTCGTAAATTGAAGGAGCAATTAGAAAAGAAAAAAGAGGCATTTCCTATAATTGGAAATATTGACCTATTACAAGCTGGACATGCCAATAAATATTTCCCGCCAATAAATGAAAAATTGCATGCGCTCTATTTATCAGGTGCCGCTCGATTGGATGGAAGATTGCTCGCTAGCGCTTTAGTAGAAGGCGTGAAGAAAAATAATGGAAAAGTTATACAGGAAAAAGCTGCACTGAAAAAAGAAGGCAAGCTGGTTTCGGTTTCAACGAGCAGCGGAAATTTATCAGCTGATCAAGTTATTATTGCAGCTGGTGCTTGGACAAATGATTTGTTGCAATCTGTCGGTACTTCTATCAAATTGGAACCCCAGCGCGGGCAAATTGTCCATTTGTCTGTGAATGAAGATACTTCAAATTGGCCGGTTATTCTTCCACAAGATAGCAGTCATTATATTGTTCCTTTTGATGATAATCGAATTGCTTTTGGTGCGACACGTGAAGCTGGAAGCGGTTATGATTATCGGATAACGGCAGGTGGGATTCAGGAAGTACTGAATGAAGGATTGAAAGTCGCGCCAGGTCTCCAAAGTCAAACATTGCAGGACATCCGGATAGGGTTTCGGCCAATGAGTCCGGATAATAAACCTTTATTAGGCGAAGTTCCCAATTTGGATAATGTCATTGTTGCAACAGGGTTGGGGGCTTCTGGGTTGACGATGGGGCCCTATGTGGGAGCATTGGCTGGAAAGATGGCGCTGAGAGAAGAGATTGATATTGATTTAGGACCGTATGATCCGATGAGGTAATTGATGTTGAAGCTTACCACATCCTATATTATTTTGTAAGGACGATGTAAGTAGCGGAGTAGGTATTATTCTGCTAAGTGAGAATAATGATAACTGTATTAATGTAGATTTAGGTGCGAAAAATAAACTTACTCCAGGAAATCAATTAAATGAATTATTATGAATGGATAAGGAGTTAATCAGAATGACAAAAAGAGTATACCTCAATCACGATGGAGGTGTGGATGACCTCGTATCCTTATTTCTATTACTCCAGATGGAAGAGGTAGATTTATTAGGCGTTGGTGTTATCCCGGCAGACTGTTATTTGGAGCCGGCATTATATGCTAGCCGAAAAATTATTGATCGGTTTGGGAATAATAAAGGGATAGATGTAGCAGCCTCTAATTCTCGTGGGAAACATTCTTTTCCTAAAGATTGGCGTATGCACGCATTTTTTATCGATGCGTTACCAATCTTGAATGAATCGGGAAGAATCAACACAAATGTTTCAGAACTTCCGGCGCATGTACATTTGATTAAACACATTCGTGAAAGCGATGAACCTGTAACATTGGTGTTTATTGGACCACTGACAGATCTAGCTCGAGCATTATATGTTGCGCCAGATATTGAATCCAATATTGAAAAATTAGTTTGGATGGGTGGTACATTTTTAGAAAAAGGAAATGTCGAAGAGCCGGAACATGATGGTTCAGCTGAGTGGAATGCTTTTTGGGATCCGGATGCTGTCAAAGTTGTTTGGGATAGTAAAATTGAAATTGATCTAGTCGCGTTAGAAAGTACAAATATGGTTCCTTTAACAGTAGATATTCGAAATTATTGGGCGGCGCAGCGAACGAATATCGGAATCGATTTTCTTGGACAATGTTATGCGATGGTACCTCCTCTTGTATATTTTCAGACGAACTCGACTTATTTTCTCTGGGATGTGCTAACCGCAGCAAGCATTGGGAAACCGGATCTAGTCAAGCAAAAGGTAGTGAAGAGTATTGTTCATACTGAAGGGGCGAGTCAAGGTAAAACAGTTATTTCAGAGAATGGAAGACCGGTCAATTTAGTTTATGAAGTAGACCGCGATGCATTTTTTGAATACATTACAGAGCTAGCAAGACAACAAGATTGAGGTGTAAAGAATGCGAAAAATTATTATAGATACAGATACAGCTGGTGATGATGCAATTGCTCTATTAACAGCATTACATTATTTTAAAGTCGAAGGTGTAACAATTACAGGTGGAAATGTTGCGTTTGATCAACAAGTAGAGAATGCTTTATATTCTATTCAGGTTTCCAATCAAGATTATTATGTTCCTGTCTATAAGGGATACGAGGGCCCTATCCTCGCAACAGGAGAAGAAGAACATCGTACGGTAGAAGATGTCCATGGCAGGGATGGAATGGGCGATGCCTTTTTTGAAAAAGCAAAGCAACGACCAGAGGAAAAACATGCGGTTGATTTTATCATTGAAAAAGTAAAAGAAATGCCTGGTGAAGTCTCTCTATTAGCTATTGCACCACTAACCAATATTGCGATGGCAATTAAAAAGGATCCTACAATTATAAAGGACATCCCACATATTTACATCATGGGTGGAACAAATAACACATTAGGCAATATTACGGCTGCTGCTGAATATAACTTCTGGGTAGATCCTGAAGCTGCAAATATTGTTTTACATTCAGGTATACCGATTACAATGGTTGGTTGGGATATTTGCACAAAATATTCTCTAATGGACAATGATGACCATAAAGAGATTGAACAGTTGAATACAACCGGGTCCGATTTCTTTATTAAAATTAATAAAGTAGTGAAAGATTTCAATGCAAAGGTTCATCGTCTGAATGGTACAACACATCCGGATACGATATTAGTAGCGATTGCAGCAAATGAAGAAATCATGACGTCATCTAATGCGTATTATGTAGCTGTTGAAACGAAAGGTGAACTGACAAGAGGTTACAGCTTGGTTGATATTAATAATAGGAGTGGGAAACAACCTAATGTTCGTGTTTGTGAAGCTGTTGATCGAGCTAAGTATAAAGAGTGTTTATTACAGGTTTTAAAAACGATTCAATAAAAATTAAAAGGCGTATGCATAGAATTTCTAGCCATACGCCTTCATGAGAATTTTATGCCGTATGTATGGGGCCCTTGGTATCATCACGATTCTGTTTATTGCATTTTTGCTATCCCGTGATAGAAATGCTATTAATATTCGTACCGTTTTAGGAGCTCTAGCACTTCAAATTCTGCTCGGGTGTATCGTTTTAAAATGGGAAACCGTATAATCAATTTTCGGAAAAGTAACAAATCCATTGCCGAGATAATCCCTTTTTCTAACAGCTCCTCATATAGTTGATTGGACTTTTCAATTAGCTTATCACTATATCTTTCAATGGATTTCCGCTACACCAAGGTGAACCTACTTGCATTCGCTTCGATTTTTGTGCCATCAATAAAAATTGCTTCCTCTTCAATCATTTCCTTTTCCACGAGCTGATTCCGGAACTAGACAAAGCCTTCGCGTAGTATGTTTTAAAGCGGATTTACTATTTTGATAAATGAAAGAGATAAATAGGCTGTCGAGGGTTTCTCGACAGCCTGAAAAGACTGCTTTTCAGGCATTTCTTATTCTTTTACTTGAGGTTGTATCGATTACATACTGCGAATGCTCTGGCCACCATCTACTGGTAAAGACACCCCTGTTATGAATTTTGATTCATCCGAAGCTAAAAAAACAGCAGCATTAGCAACGTCCCACGCTGTCCCCATATGGCCCATAGGCGTTACGGCGTGTCGAGCTGCAATCATATCTTCTACGGAATCATACGCATCAGAGATTTGTTTATAAATTAGTGGCGTATCCATAAATCCTGGTAGGATTGCATTTACCCGAATACCTTGATCTGCATATTGGATAGCGACACTAGCTGTAAGTTGATTTAATGCAGCCTTCGCAGCGGCGTACACTGGGTAATCATACCCGATGTATCGAATGGATGCTATCGAAGAAATGTTTATTATAGAACCACTACCATTTTTGGTCATATGTGGAATCACATGTTTCATTGTAAGAAATACACTATTAAGATTTACATCAACGCCAACTTTCCAATCTTCCTCAGACAGTTCAACAGGTCCACCCATTTTTGTTATCCCTACGTTGTTATGAAGAACATCAATTTTACCAAACCTTTCAATTGTTTTATCTACGGCATTTTTAATCTGTATAGAATTTGTTACATCCGCTGTTATAGCTATAGAAATCCCGCCTTCTTCTAAAATGATATTTCGAGTTTCTTCAGCAGCTTGCTGATTTAAATCAACTGCTACTACACTAGCCCCTTCCTGGGCATATTTTACGGCGGCGGCCTTTCCATTTCCCCAACCTTCCCCATCTGAGCCAGCACCAAACACAATAGCAACCTTATCTTTTAACCTTTGACTCACATTCCACACCCACTTCTATATTGTATATTATATAGTTACATTTTGAATAATAGCATAATTACAATAGATTTAATAGAAAGAATTTAGTAAAAGATTAATTGTGGAAAGTATTATAAGAAATTAGCTATATAAAATTTAATGCAACAAAAAAGTTTTGGATTAAAGTCTAAAAACTTCATCTCATGTATTTTAAATACATAAATAATTACTAAGAAACTATTTAGAGTTAAAGAGATGTAAATTTTCCTGGATTAAGAAAAATATTGACAAAAGTGTGAACTTTAATATAAACTTTACTCTATTCACCAAAGTCAGACAAAATAAATGAGAGTTTTGAATGTGACTAGAACCAACTTTTGATAAATTGCTAATGAAGCTTATATGGCAGCTGTGTCTACAACTATGTTATTTTATGGTTGTCTATTTATAAAATAGTTTTATGATTAGATATTGTGTCAAGGTATAGTTTAATAAATAAAAATACAAAACAGGATCAAATTTTAATTATATATATCCGTGAAAGTTGTTTATTAAAGATGAATGAATCGTGTAAAGCTCCACATTGTTCCATCTAAAACACTTGCTAATTGTTCAAATTCCTCCAGATTAAAAATAGACTTCCCTGCTATAATGTGCTAAGTTTTTTTCATATTAATAGAGGGGAGTTTTTTAAT
>NZ_WOWT01000056.1:0-7001 GCF_009746545.1 Oceanobacillus sp. AG | reverse complement strand
TAGTAGAGAAATAGCGTGCATATTCTTTTTCACATATGAAATAAAGTGAAAATAATAGCACATTACCCCAGATAAACAGCTGAATTAGTTTGAAATAGATGACCTGGAATAATGTGCTAGTTTACAGGATTAAAAAAGAAAAAAGATCAACAACTAAAAGTCTTATTTGATATCATGCACTTTCATAATATAATAGGGATGTAAATAAAAGTGTCAAAATTTATTTGTTTTTATCTCCTCATGGTTGATTAACTGATAAAACCAATTTTTTCGATAATAGATTACATTTCGCTATGGAAAGAATTTCATTTGGCAAATTTCTAAAGTGTTTTAAGCCTTTTACATCAAAAAGGTATTTATTGAAAGTTCTACAACAATGGAGTTGTTGGAAAATAAGCAAATTGTATTAATCTAAGAAGGGAGTTATCACGATGGTTTTTGATATGAATATAGTTTCCAACAAGAAAATTTTATTAGTCGATGATGAGGAAGATATTGTTAACCTACTTGAAACAGTTTTGCGTAAAGAAGGTTTTAAGAACATTATAAAGGCAGAAAACGGAATAGAAAGTATAGAAATATGTAAGAGGGAAAAACCAGATCTGATAGTACTTGATATTATGTTGCCGGATATTGATGGTTTTTCAGTTTGCCAAGAAATAAGAAAATATTCTACATCCCCCATTTTGTTTTTATCAGCCAAAAATGAAGAAACCGATAAAATTCTTGGTTTAGGTATAGGTGGTGATGATTACATTACCAAACCCTTTAGCCCCAAAGAAGTAGCCTATCGAATTAAGGCTTATTTTCGGAGGCATCAAATAGATTTAGACAAGCAAACATCTTATTCAATTGGGAATTTAAGTATTAACGAAGAGACAGGTGAAGTTTATAAAAATAGAAATCATGTCATTTTAACAGCTAAAGAATTCCAATTACTATTATTCTTTTGTAAAAATCCCAATCGAATTTTGAGCAAAAATCAACTTTATGAAGCAATCTGGAAAGAAGATTATTTGTCTAATGAAAATACAGTTATGGTTCATATTAGACATCTTCGTGAAAAAATAGAAGATAATCCGTCTAAGCCTATATTTATACGTACCGTTAGAGGACTAGGATATAAATTGGTTACACAGGAGAATAGATAATGAGATGGAAAATAACTGGACTTTATGTTGGGTCACTTTTAATCCTATCATTACTTTTATTATGTATTTTTGTATTTACTATTTGGTTTTCAATTATAGCTGGGGTAAATGTACCTGAAACTGAAAGAAGTCGTTTTCCAGAACAATTTACCTTGGAATTCGAGAAATTTATCATGAATGACAATGGTATGCCGACGGTAAAAAAAGAAGGAGAAGAAAAATTAAAAGAATTTAATGCCTGGTTACAAATCCTCGATAAGAATGGTACAGAAATAGCTAATTGGGGAAAACCCGATGAGGTTAATGACCATTACACACCAAGTGAATTGATCTTTAATTACAAGTATTCTAATAATGGGAATACAATCTTTGTTAGCCGCAAAAATGTGGATAATAAGGAATGGAGTTATGTAATTGGTTTTCCAGAAAATAGAGTATCGAAATATACTGTCCTTTTTAGTCCGAAAAGCTTAGGATACAGAGATCTTATTACCCCGCTAGTGATTATTTTATTGACAGTTATTATTATAGGATATTTATTCGGAAAAAAGTTAAGTCGTCCAGTATTGGATATTATTAATGGCATCACAAAACTAGCAAAAGGTCATTATCATATAAATTATAAAGCTAAAGGGCTTTACAAAAATGTGTATTATGGCCTTAATACATTGGCTAGTACGTTGCATTATAATCAAAGGGAACGTAGACGCTTGGAAAATATGCAAGAAGAATGGATCGCCAATTTGTCACATGATTTAAAAACACCATTATCCTCCATTAAAGGATATGGAGAAGTGCTTTCAGATGAAAAAAACATATCAAACACTAAGGAAGTTGCAGAATATGCAAATATAATAATGAATAAATCATTGTATATTGAATCTCTTATAGAAGATCTTAAACTTACATATCAGCTTAAAAATAATATGCTCCCATTGAATAAAAAAAACATTAATCTTGTAGAACTTCTGAGAACAATTATTATTGCAATTTTAAATACCCCTCAGTATAGAGAACGGGAGATACATTTTGATGTTAACACCGAAAATATACCCTTTTATGGAGATGCAAAGTGGTTAACAAGAGCATTTAATAATCTCATTTTTAATGCTCTAACACATAATTCTAATACAACGGAAATATGGGTTTCTGTCAATCAGACATTTCATGATACCAAAATCACTATTAAAGATAATGGTAAAGGCATCCCCGCGGAGGATTTAGATAATCTATTTGAACGTTATTATCGTGGCACTAATACGAATCGTGATAATGCAGGGACGGGGCTTGGAATGGCGATTGCTAAACAGATTATTACTTCTCATGAAGGTACAATATCTGTAGAAAGCTCTCTTAATAAGGGAACTTGTATATCCATTATCTTTACCAATAAAACCAACTTATGATACATAGATGGTATATAAAAAATCAAAAAATAGCAGTGTTTCAGCTAGTTCTGCTTAAGACAGGAAAAGTTAAATCACATTGAGCTAACAGGGATACATGAAAGACGGTATTCCATGTTAGCTTTTTTATTTTCACATTCGTAATTTTGGCTATGGAAATTGGCTAATAAATTTAAGGTTAAGTTAAGGAAAACTGAAATATGATTTAAGCTTGATCTGCTAACATGGTCTTTAAATAGGTATCGAGAGGAAGTGTAGTAAATGGGGAATGTCATCCTCAAAACGAACAACTTAACAAAACAATTTAAAGGAATTAAACCAGTCCAAAATTTAAATCTTCATGTAGAGGAAGGTTCAGTATATGGCTTTCTGGGACCTAATGGGGCAGGTAAGACAACTACAATCAGAATGCTGTTGGGATTAATGAGACCAACACAAGGAGACGTTCATGTTTTTGGAAAGAATATCAAAGAGGAAAAAATAGAAATACTTAAAAGAGTTGGATCACTTGTAGAGTCACCTTCATATTATCGTAATCTAACAGGTTTTGAGAATTTAGAGGTAACGCGTAAGTTATTGGGCATAAAAAAAACAGAGATTGACCGTGTTCTAAAAATTGTGCGATTAAAAGATGTGGCAGATCGACTCGTGAAAAATTATTCATTAGGTATGAAACAACGCCTAGGAATCGCTCTTGCTCTCCTTAATAACCCTGATCTACTTATATTAGATGAGCCTACTAATGGTTTAGATCCTTCTGGTATTCATGAGATTCGTGAATTAATAAATAAATTACCAAGTGAATATGGGATAACAGTATTAATATCCAGTCACAATCTTAGCGAAATTGAACTAATTGCGACTCATGTAGGGATTATTGGTAATGGTAAATTGTTATTTCAGGGGACAATTGAAGAACTACAAGCAAGAAGTCAACCTTTATTAAAATTACAAACAAATGAACCGAAAAAAGTCCTTGATATATTGAATAAAGAAAATATATTTGGGAGTATTGTGGAAAATAATATTGAAATTATAGGTCATGAGGAAAACGCAGCATTTATTAATAAAATAATTGTAAATTCAGGTTATGATGTATCTCAACTGTGCCTACAGCCTCGTTCATTAGAAGATATTTTCTTGGAGTTAACTGGTTCAAAGGAGACATTATAATGAGTTATCTGAGAATAATGCAAATAGAATGGCAAAAATTAAAAAGAAGTGGAATCATGTATATAGTTTGGGGTGCGCCGTTATTCGTTGTAATGTTACAATTTTTGAATTTTAAATTAAGATACGACATCTTAATACCATCAGGTTCTTCACCTTGGTGGGTCTTTATTCAAGAAATAGGATCTTTTTGGGGGGCATTAGTATTACCAATTCTTGCAGCGATTATTGCAGCAATTATTTGCGGTCAAGAGCATTCAACTAATGTTTGGAAATATATAATTGCATTACCAATAAAGCGTTGGCAAATTTATACTGGAAAGTTATTATTGACACTTTTCTTATTAACTATTGCTTCCGTTATTTTAATTTGTGGAATGATAATTAGTGGTTTAGTGCTAGGATTTAACGAATTGGTTCCATTGCAGGAGATTTGGTGGCTATTTATTTTCCCATTATTGGGAGTAATAGCGTTAACATCGATACAAATGTGGCTGAGTACGCGATTCCACAATTTATCTATACCAATAGGGGTTGGGGTTCTGTGTATAGTTGTATCCCTTTTTGTAGCTCAATCAAGCATTACTTTTTGGTTTCCGTGGGCTTACCCTTTTATGACAGCACCGATAGGTACCCCTTATGAACCTTATTTCTATAGTGGGTTGTCTATTATTGTTGGATTGTTATGCACTCTCATAGGTATCCGTGAATTTTCAAGAAGAGATATATAATGGAAAGGAGAAAATAAAAAAATGCAAGCCTATTTTCGTATGGTAAATGTTGAGATTTTTAAATTAAAGCGTTCATTTATTTGGTTAATCATAATTATAGCTCCCTTAGCTATGATTTTAAATGGATCTTCGAATTTTATTAGATTCCAAGATATGCTTACAAAGGGAGACGATGCAGCTTGGTTGAAGCTATATGTACAAATAGTAATTTGGTTTGGCATTTTGCTTTATCCAATGTCAATAGGGGTTCTTAGTATCTTGATAAGTCGTACAGAGCATGCAGAAAATTCCTGGAAGTATTTATTAGCGCTCCCTTTCCACCGCAGTACAATATATCTGGCTAAGCTAACTAATTTAATGCTCCTAACTGGGATATCAATATTATTCCTTTCTTTTGGTATATATCTTAGCGGGGAAATAATAGGTGTTCAAGGTTCTGTGCCTTACACTTTAATATTTGGAAATACTTTAGTTGGTTGGGTCGCATCATGGCCAATCATATCAATTCAATTATGGTTAAGTATACGTTTCTCTGGAATAGGCATACCTATGGGAATAAGTGCAATTACGGCTATTATAGGAGTAATAGTAACTAATTCACAGTATGCAAAATTATATATTTGGTCGTATCCAGCCCTTAGTATGTTACCAAAAGGTGAGGGGTTTGATACATTTTCTTCTTTATCAATTATGGTGATCTCAAGTATTCTATTCATTATTTTTACTGTAGTTAGTATTTCTGATTTCAAAAAAAGAGATATTCAGTAAAACGGTATTGGTGATCATTGATTCTGTATGTAGTGATTAATAGTATATTTATTACTAGGCAATTTTTATCAATGGTTACTAATATGTTCCTTTTTTCCAAAAGTTAAGATTTATTGGCCGTATTTAAATTCATTTATAAGTACTAAGCCCTATATAAACAAAATATTTATTTTGGGGGAGATTGAAATGACAGTATTCATATTGACAAATAATAGCTACTGTTCGTTACTATTTGAAAGTATTCTTAACCACAATGGCATCAATATTAAAATTTATTCAAATTACGAAAAGTTAAAAAAGAGTATTAAAACAAATGAACCTTTAGCCATCTTATTAGACTTACCTATCCTACGTTAAGAGAATTAATGTATTGGATGGAACTTTTGAGATTAACGTCTGTTCCCGTTTTAATATTAAGTACTGATAAGGAAAATCCAGACAGGATACTTTTAAGACAAAAAACTACCTTGATTTTAGGAGAACCTTTGGTTCAATTTTTTAAAAGCTTACATTTGAATAAGATTGAAGATGGCCAAAGAAATTTGATTGGAGATACCATTCGATTGTCTCCTGATGTAATTTTCAATCTTGCAAAACAATGTATTGTTAAGGGTAATGAAAATATAGACTTATCAATCACGGAATATAAGTTGCTATATATACTGGTATATAATTTGGGAAGTACACTGAGTGCTGACAAGTTAATGAATTGGGTTGATCTCTATAGTATCTCAAGTTTGTACGTCCATATAGCAAATTTAAGGAAAAAGATTGAAAGCGATCCCAAAAGTCCTAATATTCTACTCACAGACAAGGGTAAAGGTTACACCATTAATATGGATAATGTAAATTTTATTAATGAATCCAGCTCCTATTTGTTTTCTCAACAAAACAAATAGGAATAAATACATTACAATCTTTTGGAATATATACATTTGCAAACAGAATATCTGAATTATTAATTGGTATTTCGTTTGTGAAAATTTAATTTTTACTCAAGAATCACAAGGTTAAGTGGGGATTCTTAATATATTAATTATACATTAAGAAAATTTTAGACACAATCTAAAGGATTACCTAGAGAACTTTTTAAGTATTCAATGTATTTTATGTATATGGGATGTAAAAATACCCATAAAAATCGGGGAGAGGAGGGAAATTATAATGGAAAACTTGGAAAATGTAATCAGTAATGTATCAGACGAAGAATTAGCAGAATTGTCAGGTGGTGTCGGATGTGGCTGGGTTTGTACTTTTACTCTAGATTGTCCAGGTACTCGCTGGTTTAACTGTTGTTAATAGAAACCAATCGGTGGGAGAATTTTTCTTGCCGATTGGTTTCTAAATATTAAGTAAAGGAGCTCATATTGTTGGTAACTGAGAATAATATTATTAAAAAGAATATATGGGGGAAAGCAACGTTTTTAAATGAGCAACAAATTGACTTAACGCAAACTAGCAAGGAAGGGCAAGAAAAAGCTGCGGCATGGGTCGAAAGAACTGGTCTTCAACCTTTAGAAATACTTAAGTATCGTCTAAACGAAGATGGTCTTAGTTATTCTGATTTCGTATCTATTCTATCCAACCCTAGTCCTAGATTTATGGGGGAAGAAGAGCCAGCGTGGTTTAAAATTTTAAATTCAGTTTTTAATAACTCAACTTTCGCAGAGTAAAAATGACATCTAACCTTTATCTGGTAAAGTACTTTTGGAAATTCATTATGGACCTTGACATCTGCCTACTATAAAAAAGAAAAACACCTCCACTTTTGGTAT
>NZ_WOWT01000055.1:0-8060 GCF_009746545.1 Oceanobacillus sp. AG | reverse complement strand
GAAGAAAAGCACTTCCTGCGGGGTCTCATCGTCTCCGCTTTCCCGCAGGAGTCACCGTCCTCCGGGAAACTGAACTGGTAGGGATGATTATTATGAATGGAAACTATCACCCTAAGATCAGCGTTCTATTCCTAAAATGAAAAATAGTGTTCCAAATTTGGCTTTCCCCTCGGAGCAGTCCAGACACCTCGAGACTCCTGCAGGAGGAAAGGCATAGGTGAGACCCCGCAGGGCGCCAGCCCGAGGAGGCTCACCAGCCGCCTGCGGAAAGCGAGAGGTGTCTGGACTGCGGACCTCCAGAAGTAAGTTGCACACACTTACGCTGAATGAAAGTGATAGTCGCTTCAGATCTATTGTTCAAGCTGCGAAGGTTAAGATGTTAACTTTATAGTACCACGTAGGAAGGGCTTGTTCTAATCCTTAGTTTGCTTGTTCGAGCAACTGGCTTTCATGAAGGTTATAATAAGCGCCTTTCTGCTTAATGAGTTCATCATGACTTCCTTTTTCAATGATTTTGCCGTATTCGAGCATGATGATTGTATCTGCTTCTTTAACAGTATTTAGCCGGTGTGCAATAACAAAGCTCGTTCTTCCTTCCATAAGCCGTGTAAGAGCTTCTTGGATTTTTAGTTCTGTAATTGTATCAATATTACTTGTCGCTTCATCTAAAATCAAAATGGAAGGACTCGCAATCAGCGCGCGGGCAATCGTGAGTAATTGTTTCTGTCCTTGACTAATACCGCTTCCGGACTGATCAAGAATCGTGTCATATCCATTTGGAAGTTTCGTGATGAAATCATGGGCATTCGCATCTTTTGCAGCTTGCTCAACTTCTTTATCCGTTGCATTAAGCTTTCCGTAACGGATATTTTCCCGGATTGTTCCGTGGAAAAGGAATGTATCTTGCAAAACGAATGCCATCTGTTTTCTTAAACTGCTCCTTGTAATATCTTTAATATCAACGCCGTCCAGTGTAATTTTCCCTGCATCATAATTATAGAAACGGGAAATAAGATTAATAATCGTCGTTTTCCCGGCACCCGTGTGTCCGACAAAAGCAACCGTCTCTCCAGGTTTCGCTTCAAAGCTTACCCGATCGATGATAGTTTCCTTTTCATAAGCAAACTGGACTTCATCGAATATTACATGTCCCGCCGTTTCAGTTAGCTCTCTTGCGTTTTCTTCGTCTCGTTCTTCTTTTTCCTCATCCATTACATTAAAGACCCGCTCGGCACCGGCAATCGCGGAGAGAAGGATGTTGAATTGGTTGGAAAGCTCATTCAGAGGACGGGTAAATTGTCTAGCATATTCGGTGAAGATTACGATAATCCCGACCGTGACAAGTTCTTGATTACTATAGATCGCAAGCAAGCCACCAGCAAGGGCAATTAACCCGAAGCTTAAGAAATTCAGCATGTTCATGATCTTCGGAGTGAGACCGGCAATCATCTGCGCCCAGAAACCAGTCCGCTTCAGTTCCGCATTTCGTGTTTCAAAAGCCCGAATGACCTTATCTTCCTGGGAATATGTTTTTACAACTTGCTGGCCGGAAACAATTTCTTCTACATAACCATTGACTTCCCCGAGATGCCTTTGTTGTAGTTTATAGAGCGGCCCGGTCCGGGAAGTGATCCATTTCATCGCGTAAAACATGAGAGGGACAATAACGAGCGTGACAACCGTTAAAATGGGACTGAGTATCAGCATAACAATTAGCGTGCCAGCAAGCGTCAGAACACTCGAGAAAATCTGGATTACCGATTGATTGAGTGTGTTATTGACGTTATCAATATCATTTGTTAACCGGCTCATCAATTCCCCGTGCTGACGTTTATCAAAATAAGAAATCGGCAGTCGATGGAACTGTTCAAATAAATCCTTTCGCAAGTCAAAAACCGTATTCTGGGCAATTCCAATCATCCAGAAGTTCTGTAAGAAAATAGCAAGTGAATGAAAAAGGAAAACAAAAATCAAGCCGACAAGCAGTGTTCCAAGTCCGTTTGTTTCCTGGGTCACAATATAATCATCAATTGCCATTCCAATAAGATAGGGACCGAGTAAACCGAGACCAGAACTAAATATCACCATTAAGATGACGAGAAAAAGCATCCCTTTCTGCCGGGAGAGATATGCCCAATTCCTTTTTAGGGTAGCCCCCATATTTTTCGCCCGTTTGTCTTTATCAATCTGGACGGAATCAAGCTTTATTTTCTCATAGTGGAAGGGAGCCTTCCAGTCCTTATTCGACATGTGCATACTCCTTTCCGTGCTGGGATTCCACAATCTGTTGATAGAGCCTGGATTGTTTAATCAATTCATTATGTGTCCCCATTGCAAGCACTTCACCTTCATCCATTAATAGAATCCGATCTGCAGTCCTTGCTGTGGAAACTTTTTGAGTAATGATCATTATTGTACAGTTGTATGCTTCAATAGTCTCAATCAATCTAGCTTCCGTAGCAAGATCTAGGGCATTAGTACTATCATCAAGCATGAGAATCTTCGGTTTCCGGATCAGCGCCCTGGCAATCGAAATCCGCTGTTTTTGCCCACCGGAGAGATTCACTCCTTTTTGCCCGACTCTCGTGTCATACTGTTTAGGTAAACTCATGATTGTATCGTGAATCTGTGCATCTTTCGCAGCTTGTATCATTTCTTCGTCAGTCGCACCGACTTTTCCCCAAACGATATTATCCCGAACGGTTCCGGTGAAAAGGAGCGGATTCTGTGGCACATATCCGATACTATCCCTTAAGGTATCGAAGGGATAGGAATCAATAGACCGACCGTCAATTAGCACCTGTCCTTTAGTTGGATCATATAGCCGAGGCATGAGTTGGAATATCGATGTTTTCCCGGATCCGGTAGTACCCATAATCGCAAGGGTTTCTCCTGATTGGATGGTGAATGAAATATCGTTCAAAATAATTTCATCTGAAGCAGGGTATTGGAAATAAACATTGCGATATTCCACTGTACCGTCCTTAATCTCAATGTTATCATGCGTTCTATCTACTTCATATTCTGATTCACTTTCATTTTCTAATGTCAGCACTTCATTCACCCGTTCTGCCGATGCTTTTGTCCTCGAAAGAATGATGATAATAAAGGAGAACATTGAAATCGCCATCGCCACCCGGAGTGCATAATTGACGATAGAAACAACTTCTCCAACCGCAGCATTCCCGGCGAGCGACTGGATATTTCCGAACCAGATGATGAAGACAAGGCTCAAGTTCATAATAAATAAAAGGATAGGCATCGTGGATTCCACAAAACGGAAAGTCTTTTTTGTCGAAATAGCAAGGTCGTTATTTGCCCCCATGAAACGCATCTCTTCAAAATTCCGGCGTCCAAACGCTTTAATAATCCGCATACCTGCAAGATTCTCCTGCATGACTCGGTTGACGTGATCGACATTCGCCTGTACTTTAGAAAACATCTTACTAGCATACTTCATCACGAGGAATAAAAAGAGAATGAGTAAAGGAACGGTCAGAAGAAAGATCATTGCAAGGCGAGCATTTACAATAAATGCCATCGTCACTCCACCAAGCACAAGGAACGGGGCTTTTGCCATAATACGAAGCGCCATGAAGATCATATTTTGAATCTGGCGGATATCGTTCGTAAATCGTGTCACAAGTGCAGAAGTAGGGTAATTACTTAAGCTTTTAAAGGAAAAATATTGGATGCGGGCGAACAGCTTCTGTCTCAAATCAAAACCAAAGGCGAAACTGACATGAGAAGAGTAGAATGAGTTCAACACTCCAACGATAAAGGATAAAGCTGCAAGTCCAATCATGATTCCTCCCCACATCGTAATTTTCCCAACATCTTCTTGTAGCACCCCCTGATCAATCATGAGACCGAGAAAGAGAGGGAGGAGAAGCTCAATCATAAGTTCAGAAAACATAAAAATATATGCTAAAATAATGGATGTTTTATATGGTTTTAAAAAGGAAAAAACATTTTTCAAACGCTGACCCTCCAAGTAAGTAAAATAATAACAATTATTTAATTATTATAATGTGTTAGTAGGTAATTATCCAGTATCTTATTTCGGGTGTCGAAGTTTTGCGGGGGTGTTTGGAGATAATTGATTTTCCGTTTTTTTAAGTTAAACTGTGAGTCAAATAATGTGTTTACAATACAAGTATTCCGACACTAGAACAAGGTGGTGAAAAAATGGCATTCATGCTAGTAATGGTGGGTATTTTCTGTATTATTTACATGAAACCTCCTATTTTTAAACAAATGAGATATGATTATGTTTATCTCCTGATTGTTTTGATTTTACTATCCATCATTGTGATTAATGGGACTTTTATAGATTTAATGTCTGACGGATTACTAGTAACGCTCACGCTCATGATTTTATCACCTTTGTATGTAAAAACATTTTCAGCAATAGGCAATAAAGGGGAACAGAATACTTAATTCTTATGCAAAAAATGCACGTCAGTACATAAACTATACGATTAGAATGATGGTTCATAGCTCAGTTGGAAGAGCGCTATTTTAACAGGGTAGAGGTCGTTGGTTCGGGTTCGATACAGTTAGAGCTTCTCGTTTACTCCTAGCTGTCAAATTGATTGAAAGAGAGACTTGGAAACTTTCATAGATATGGTATGATAGATAGAGTTAAAGGATTTAGAGAGAAAGGGGTAGGAAAATGGATATTGCAAAGCTTTCTACAGTATTAAGCCAAGCCCAAGTAAAACAGCAAGCAAGCTTATCGGTTATGAGGATGATGATGGATACAGGGAAAGTTCAAGCTGGTGATATGCTAGAAATGTTGGACGAAAGTGTAAGTGCACCAGATGCAAGTCACCCAAATTTAGGTGGGAAAATTGATATTCAAGCATAAAATAGTACAAAATGTTAAGTTTCGCTTGCAGGAAATATAATTGTATTGTATACTAAATCTTGCAGTTGAAAATAACGATTCCGTAGCTCAGCTGGGAGAGCGCTACCTTGACAGGGTAGAGGTCGTTGGTTCGAGCCCAATCGGAATCACTATAGAATAGAGGTCTGTATCCCTTGTATATCAAGAGGTACAGACCTTTTGTTTTAAGTGTAACAGATTCCGAATGCCCCTAAATTTTACCAATTGTTAAAACCTTGCTAACAACCTCATTTTCTTCTCGACTGTAATACATCTTCGAATATGTCTTCGGCTTCATCCGGTTCGTCTGGGATGATGTGAGCATAAGAAGCTTTATCTCCAATTATACAACCTTAAATAGCGCTTGTTTAAGGTCTGATTTTCATAGGTTAGTCGACATAACTGATTCAAATACTTACATTTTATAAAGTTTGGGAGGTTTTCATATGATAAAGATTCAACGTCATCCGAAACTAGCAGATGTTGCAGCCTTTATTTCCAGATTAAATTCAAATTTAGAACACCATATTGGTTATTGTGGGAAAAAGATGGATGAAATTTTTAATACATTGGAGGAAGACTTTGGAGATATACCTGCACGTGAATCATTTTTTATAGCAACGGAAAGCGATAAGGTTGTTGGAGTCTGTGGGTTTGATGCTGATAACGAAAGGGGAAAAGCCGAAATATGGGGACCATTCGTAGACCACGCAGATGCATTAAAGGTATCTAATTTGTTATGGGAATCAACTATTAAAGAAATTCCGAATACCATACAGACTGTCTCCTTATTTCCGGATAATCATAATTTAATGGTAGTTGATTTGGCTAATAGATATTCTTTTGATTCTGTTAGTAAAGAGACCATTTTAACTTGTTCCAAACAATCTTTTAGAAGAGTAAATAATGACAATGTAATCCCGCTAATAAGTGAACATTATAGTTCATTGATAAAGTTACACAACCAAATTTTTCCTAATTCTTACCTAACTGGTACTGAAATGGTAGATGGATTGAGTGAAACATCGACTGTTTTTGGTGCTGTAGACGAACATGGTAATTTACTAGGATATCTTTACACTGAGGCAGAGCCAGAGTTTGGAGAAGGAAGTATTGAATTTTTTGGTGTAACTCCGCTGGTGCGTAACAAAGGTTTGGGGACTTCTCTTCTTGCAAAAGGTTTAGAATGGCTTTTTACATTTCCATCCATAGAAGAAGTTACTCTATGTGTCCAATCTGACAATTCGAAGGCGATTCGTCTATATAAAAGACTGGGGTTTCAGATTGAGCATCAACTTACATTTTTCGAAAAAACTCTAGACAAATCAGGAGTAAACTGAATATTGGTCTCTATTATTATGTTAGGTAAATCTTATTTAATATTACAATTTAAGTTAATTTAGGTCCAAAATTATTTTGCGAAAAGTGTTCATTTTTACTTGACGGTTACATGGTGTTTGGCATACAGTAGAATGCTTACGATAACCAATATAAAACTTGTTTTAATTTGCCTTGTTTTGTTGGACGCCAACATTGGCATCTGGAACTGAATAAAGGTACATTTATTTGTACGAAATTTAGGTGCTTTTTGAATGACATTAGCACCATTTCTTGGTACAATATAATTAAAATTCAGAATATAAAATGGTGTCGGGAAATAAAGTTTTCTACAAGAAGGAGAGCTGAACTTAGGAGCCATAATACTATTCGATGGGGTATGTAATTTTTGTAATAAAAGCATTCAGTATATCATTAAAAGAGAGTCGTATGATTACTTCAAATTTGCTTCATTGCAAGGTGAAGTTGGTCAAACCTTACTGAAAAAACACCAGTTACCTTTGGATGTTGATAGTTTTGTATTGATAAAAGACGATCGAGTGTTTTTAAAGTCGGATGCTGCTCTTCGGATATGTAGACATTTAAAATGTCCTTGGAAACTACTGACGATACTACTCATTATTCCTAAACCGATTCGGAATGCAGTTTACTCAATCATCGCAAAAAACAGGTAAATTTTTGGGGAAAAGGGATAGTTGCGCTATACCTTCTCGAGAAATCCGTAGCCGTTTTTTAGATTGAGCTTTTTTATTTTGTTTTGATTGAGAATGTTATCTCAAGACTAAGCTGTTTCACTAATTAAAATTAGATCGGAGGGTATAACTTTTGAAGTTCAATGCAAACAAAGACTTAACTTATCGAATAATAATTTGGGGATCGGCACTGTTATTCTTAGGACTATCACTTGGACTATTCATACCGATTTACCATAAAGCAGGACTCGCCGCAAGTTTAATCTTTTCTTTGATATTTGGGATTTTCGCCATTGTCATTTTATGGTTTTGGTACCGAACATTTTACTTTGTAACAAATGATTATTTAATTATTCATATTGGCCCATTTAAACGCCGAATTGAGCTCGAAACCATTAAAAAAATCGAAAAAACTAATACTCAATTAGCCTCAGCTGCTCTTTCCAAAGAACGTTATTACGTATACTATGGTTCCAGTGATTTTACAATCATCGCTCCAGAAAATATGGACCAGTTTATACAAGTGATCAATGAACGAAAGGACGAACCGGTAGAGTTTCTGAAATAGAATGTGTACATTCATTTCCAGTGATTAGACCTGTATTTCCGAATAGATGATTCCACGGTGAAGGAACACTATGAAAAGGTTAAGCCGCAATTATTTCATGCGGCTTAATCTTTTTTTGGTAAGGTCGGCTAGCAAGTCTGTTTAATTCAATGATTCCGTAATTTCGATAATGTATGCCTCTCTCTAAAGCTGTGAAGAAACTGAGTTTCCTCCCCATAGATATACGTTTTGATATACCCATAGTTCGCCGTTAGTGGTAAACTACGATTAAATGCGTGACATATCCTAAGAGTGAAGGATAGAGATGGTTCTTATATGTTTAAAAAAAGAAAATAGAACTAATTGATAAATATTTATCCAATTTTTAATATATTGTGACTATTTGTAATAACCTCTTAAACAAGCTGTAACCACAGACGTGTCCCCCTGTGCTAGGATTAGACTTAATCAATAACAGGTAACGTCAAAAGTTCTATGAAAACCAAGTGAAGAATCTACATGTCCTTTTAGCGACCAATAAAAGGCTGGCTAGAACGAAAGAAAATGCAGAATGGACTCTAGTTAGCACACGAGT
>NZ_WOWT01000054.1:0-9668 GCF_009746545.1 Oceanobacillus sp. AG | reverse complement strand
ACTATACCAAAAGTGGAGGTGTTTTTCTTTTTTATAGTAGGCAGATGTCAAGGTCCATAATGAATTTCCAAAAGTACTTTACCAGATAAAGGTTAGATGTCATTTTTACTCTGCGAAAGTTGAGTAAGTGATTAGGCTATACGACAATTGATCCAGATTTTAGCGTATATGTTTTATTAATGTCATTGTTCTATCCAGCCATTTTCTTAATGAAGTTCTATCGTCTGGTATAAGGGTTATATTACTTCTTTTTGCTATTTCTTCAACAACTAAATCAACACTTATATTATCCGTTATTATTTTTTCTTCTGTAATATCTGTATGGAATGCATGGATACATCGGTCGATTTGTGATTTCGTCCAAGTCTCTCCTCGTTCTAACCGTTTATTCAACCGTTTTAATAACGTTTCCTTATTTGCATATAGAATATAATGCTTTAAAGGTATACCATCATCCGTAAGTTTTTGAATGATCTCTTTGTAATACTGGGGATTAGTTACTGTCATTGGTACAATGATTACGCCATCATATGTATTGGAAATGTATTTCAACATGCTGTAATTGAAAGACCGCCATTGTTCATGGTCCTGAAAATCAGATTTGTGTAATTCCTTTGGTGTATTTTTTCGAATAAAATATCCTATGTTTTCTGGGTCATAAACAAAAGAGTTGGGCAGTCGACGTTTTAATTCAAATGCAGAAGTTGTTTTTCCCGAACCAAATGCACCATTTAGCCAAATAATCATGTATGTAACCCCTTTTTATTGCTTTTTCAAATTACTGTATCACCTCAATATATCATTAGACCACCTTCAGTACAAAGGATTTTATTTCCTTGGAATCTACTGAGAAGGAAATCTCGTTGAACAGAATCATTTTATTTTTATTAAGGATCGGATACTTAGCCAAAATAAGAACTGTTCTAGATATGGGTATGATTCCTGTATATGAGTCATGGGTGTGTACAATTCTTGAAAACTTTAAACGCTTTCAAAAAGATCGACAGTGCTACCTAACCCCCCACGCGAAGCCAGTTTATTGTAAATATTATATCATAAAATTGATCGGAGGGAGGGGGGGCTTCAATAAACTCATATATCTGCAGCGAATGGGGTGCTTAGCGAAGTTTTGTAATTAAGTTATGTTATTACATTGGATGCCATGAATTAGTGGCATTCTTTTTTTTAGTGAAGAAACCTTGGAATATAAGCTATCTATAGTAGGAGGGCATAATGGAGTTTTATAAAATTAGTAAATACAGTGGTAAAAAGATTTTAAAATCCAATTCAGATTTTATTATGTCTCGTATTATTCAAACAGACATGCCAACTAACATTGGATGTATGTATTTAGATGAAAATGGCAGCGTTGGCTATCACCAAGCAGTCGTACCTCAACTTCTTTTAATTTTGAACGGCGAGGGCTATGTTCGTAATGAAAAAGATAACTATTTTAATGTTGAAGCTGAGGATGCTGTTTTTTGGGACAAAGATGAATGGCACGAAACGAAAACCAAAGGAGGATTAACTGCTATTGTTGTTGAAAGTGAAGAATTAAATCCTGCATTATTTATGTCACTGAAATAATTGTTAGTCAAGTTTAAATGGATTTTTAAAATATTAGGTATGATGTTATTCCGAAACACAAGCAAGTTTTAGTCCAAAAGGTATAACGTGGAACCAGTCAACTGCTGATTATTAAATGAATTTGGTTTATAAGTTAGGAGGTAGTTGAATGAGTGCAAAAGAAGAAGTGATAAAGATAATTAAAGACTTACCTAATGATGTGATGTTAGAAGATATTGTTAACGAGCTATCTGTTAAAGTGAAGATTGAAAAAGGGCTGGATCAACTAATTAAATGAATAACATCATGACCACAGCTAATGGTTATGATGTTATTTTTCTTTTGCTATTAGGCTGTGTTACTCATCCTTATTTAAAAATAGTCTCTATATTGATAGAGCATTGCAATAAAAGTAAAAATGGTAAATAAAAGAGAAGTGATGAAAGATGGACTTATTGAAAATTCAAATTTACGATTCTCATTCTCTCTATGACCTGTCGTTCCTTGGATTGCTGCATCCATATTTCGTGAAGTGAGTCCTCCTTTTGAAGTGAAAAACCAAATACTAATCGTAACAGCTGCTCCAATGAAAAAAGCGTAATCTAAGAATCCTGAATTTGTAAAATAAGCCAATCCCAAACCTAAAGTAGTTAAAAGCAATAAATTAATTAAAATGCTTAAAAAGACTCTCACGATTGCAAAACACTCCTTTTCGCGAAAATTCTGTATTATTTAAATCGTAACAGATACTCTAATAACTTACAATATGATATTCTTATCCTATTAAAGGAAAGACATCTTACCTTGTTCTTGTAGGATACAATGCACTAGCCTTATTTGGAGTAGTGATTGGGGCACGCTCTAAAAAAGAAGGTAAAGCACCTTTGTTATTGAATATAAAATAAAGAGCCAAAGAACTGAGTATGGATTAGCGCGTTTACAAAGAAGAGAGGAAAGTCAATGAAAAAATGGTTCGTTGTATCGTTGGTATTTGTTGGACTTATTCTTTTTGGTTGTTCGGACTCGGATAATGGGATTGCTGGACAAAAACCTCCAGAAGCTGTAATTGAGATAGGGAGTAAATCGTATGACACGATATTGGGCTCTTATTGCTGGGGTGAAAATGGTCAAACAACATGTGTTGATACTGCTGGACCACAAGAACTGTTGAAAGGGGTAGAGCCGATCAAGGTAAAAGCTGGAGTAAAAATATTTTTTGTGATGAATGATGAATCGCAACCAAATGAGTCTTACGTATTACAGATAAGTGAAAGTGATGAAATTGAAGTAAGTGTCCAAGAGAATAGTTTCCGAGCACCTTTACAACAGGGGATATATTACTATTCTTATGGGTATGGTGGATGGATGAGCAGGAAGAGAACGAATCCAATGGCGATGCCTTCTATAATTTTGTACTAGAAGTTGAATAAACTTTCTTAAAAAAATGGCTATACATTCGTCAGTAATCTAAACAGAAAATGAATCATGTCTCACGGTCAGAAAACCTGTTTTGAGCAATCTATTATATTATCGTTTATAATCAAAAGAAGCAACGTGTGTTTTACTTGGAGGTTAAAATGATATGAAATTAATTCTTGCTGAAAAACCATCCGTAGCAAAAAACATTGCAGATGCCTTGCAGATCAAGACGAAGAAAGATGGTTATTACGAAGGAAATGGTTATTTTATTACATGGGCTTTTGGTCATTTAGTAGAGTTATATGATGCGAAAGATTATGAACCGAAGATGCAGCGCTGGCATATGAATTATTTCCCGTTCATTCCGCAGACGTTCAAATATAAAGTGAAAAGCAATCCGCGGAACAGGAAAGCGGCTGACCCAGGAGCTGTAAAACAATTAAAAATTATTGAATCACTTATTAAAAAAACGGAAGTGGAATCTATTATTTCCGCTTGTGACTATGATAGAGAAGGTCAACTAATCGGGGACAGCATCATTTATCGTGGTGGCAAACGGCCGAATAAACCGGTGTACCGGCTCCTCTTGAATGAATGGACGCCAAATGAAGTGCGAAGCGGATTAGAGAAACTAAAGCAGAATGATGAGATGAAAGCTCTCCGGGACGCGGGAATCAGCAGGCAGTGGGCGGATTGGGTAATCGGGATTAATCTTACCTCTGTCACGACGCTGAAATACCAAGAGGGGAGTGGACAAGCGTTAAACATCGGACGCGTGCTCTTGCCGACATTGAAAATCATTTATGACCGGGATAAGGAAATTGAGAATTTCAAACCAGAAGATTATTATAAGCTTGCTGCTGTTTTTGAAACAAACGAGAAAGAGGTTTATGAAGGGACATATACAGAAGGTAAAGAAGATAAATTTAAGAAGAAAGAAACGCTTCTTGAAATTGAAGAAAAAATTGCTGGCAAACAAGGACAAGTCATGGATAAAAAAGTGACAAAGAAAAAGGAATTCCCGCCATTTCTTTTCAACCTCTCGAATCTTCAAGGGTTTATTACGAATAAATACAAAGGCTGGACCTCAGACAAAGTCCTCAAAGTTGCCCAGTCCCTATATGAGAAAAAGTTAATCACTTATCCTAGAACTTCCAGTGTAGCGCTTGATGAGAGTTTAGTCGGGAAAACGGCACATGTGTTAAAGACACATAGCGAAGATTTACCTTATAAAGATGAGATTAAATTTATGAAGACAAGACGGGTATTCAACAATGCGAAAGTAGAAAGCCATAGCGCAATCATACCGACTTATTTAAAACCGAAACGGCTTAACTCTGACGAATCAATTGTTTATCAGGCAATTAAAAACCGTTTCATCATGCAATTTATGCCGATTGCTGAATACGAGGAAACTAACCTGACGACAAAAATACTCGATGCCCCGATCGACGGTGTGTTTATAACGAAGGGAAGGGTCCAACTAATTGAAGGCTGGAAAAAAGTAGAGAAAATCCAGTCGAAGGATGTCCTTTTACCTATTATTCAAGTTGACGATCAAGTAGACATTAAGGAAACAAAATTAACTGATCATGTAACGAAACCTCCGAAACAGCATACCGAAAGAACACTGCTGCGGGTCATGGAAACGTGTGGTAAGAATATAAAAGGAGATAGTGAAACAGATGAAGAGTTACTCGGTAGCGTATTAACGGGTTTTAGTATTGGCACACCTGCAACACGTGCTGAGACGATTAAGAAATTGAAGGATGTCGGGTATATTTCGGCAAAGGGAAAAAACCTAACTTGTACGGAACTAGGAAGAAAGCTTGTAGAGACTTTCCCGGTGAAAAGTTTATTTGATCTAGAATTTACCGGCCGACTCGAAAAACGTCTCGCAGATATTCAAAAAGGGGAAGAAACGCGAAAAGACTTCCTCAGTCTAATCTTTCAGTTCACAACAGAAGCAGTTGAAACTATTAAGCAAGACGAGGAAACGATCATCCATAAAGCAGCTAAAAAGAAGGCGACGAACGAAGTATTAGGTAAATGTCCAGCTTGTGGCGGGGACGTCGTAGATACTTACATGGCCTTCAGCTGTAAAAATTGGAAAAGCGGCTGTAAATTCGCCATCTGGAAAAATGATAAGTTCCTCGCCACGATGCGGAAGAAACCGACAAAAACAATGGTGAAGCAGATTTTGAAAAATAACCAAGCTTACGTCAAAGGATTGACTAGTAAAAAAGGGAAGAAATTCAATGCTTACCTTTCTTATCATAAGAAAGAAGGAGCGGCGTATTATAGCTGGGAAATGAATTTTAATAAGAAACAAACACATGAAAAATGACGAATTTCTTAGGTGAATGAGAGATAAAGGAATAATTTATCAAAAACCATTGAAAAACCTCCTACTAAAAGCTTACAATAGGGGCAATTGGAAAGATGTAGCAAGGAGGGATAAATCGTGAAACCTAGGAAGCTGTTAATTATTAATATTATTACGTTTCTTGTTTTTGTTGGCGTTGTTGGCTTAGGGATTTACCAAGCGAATGCGAACCGTGGCGAACTCGGGAAAATAGATAATGAAGAGTTTGAAAAAGAAGAAACGGAAGAAACCGAGGAACAGGAAGACATTGAAATCGTAGAAAAAGAAGATGATGAACCATTTGAGACACCGGTAGATACGGTGAAAAAGGAAACGCTTAGTTCTTTAGTTTTAAAGGATAAGGAAAAGTTCATCCTTGCTTCAAGTGACACAATTGAAGAAGTAGAGGAAGAGCCGCTGGAAGAACCGGAAGTTCCGGAAGAAGAACCGGTGGAAAATGAATTACCAGAAACGGAAGAATCAACGAACTGGACCGTTCCAAATAACAATAATTCAAATACAGGAAATAATAATCCCCCAGATAACTCAAGCAATTATAATAATCGTAATGATCATAATCCAAATACGCATAAGCGGCCGGCACCGTCGACTCCGAAATCGGACCCGACTCCGAAACCGGATCCGGATCCAAAACCATCAAAGCCAGAACCTGATCCAGAACCAAAACCGGATCCGAAGCCAAATCCGAAACCAAATCCCGAACCAGATCCTGATCCGGAACCAGAACCTGAAGAGCCGATCGATGATGATCCAGACGGTGGAAGATTGCATTAATAACGTATGGATGAAGGGATTTGTTTGAGCAAATCCCTTTTCAACTGCAGCTAAAAGAATAAGCTTTCTAAATTTAATAAAAACGATTTCATTAATAGCTTAATTAAGTAAAGTTTGCTATCATTGTAAAGTAGGTTATAAGCTAACTGGTACAAGCGTTCTTTTGTACATAATCATGCTATGAAATGAGAAGAAAAACGCTTTTACTAAACACAGAAAAAATACAAAAAAGGGATGGTGTTTATAATGAACAAACCCAAAATTGTTGTCTTGGGGGCAGGTTATGCAGGGCTTACTGCAACGAGAAAATTAGCCCAAAAACTGTCACCTGAAGAAGCAGAAATTGTACTCATTAACAAGCATAACTATCACTATGAGGCAACTTGGCTCCATGAAGTTGCTGCAGGTACAATTAACCATAACCAGGCTCGCTACATGATTTCTGATGTGGTTAATCCAAAGCGTGTTCGTCTGATCTATGACACCGTAGTGGAAGTTAAAACTGAAGACCAGCGTGTCGTACTCGAAAACAGTGAAGTAGAATACGATTACCTCGTTTTCGCATTAGGTTTTGTAACAAATACATTCGGTATTAAAGGAATGGAGGATAATGCATTCTTCATTCAAGATATCGACAGTGCGCGCGTCATTCGCGAGCATATCGAATATAAATTCGCGCAATATAGCAGTGGTGAATCAACAGATGATAGTGATCTAACTGTGCTTGTAGGTGGCGGTGGATTTACAGGTATCGAATTTGTTGGTGAATTAGCTGAGAAGATTCCTGAACTCTGTAAGAAATATGATATCCCGCGTAACAAAGCACGCATCATTAACGTAGAAGCGGCACCTTCTATATTGCCGGTATTTGAAGAGGATCTTGTAGCATATGCGAAGAAATCGTTAGAAGACCGTGGTGTTGAATTCAGAATCGGTGCAGCTATTTCGGAATGTACAGAAGAAGGATTCATTGTTGGTGAAGATAATGAATTAATTAAAGCTGGTACAAGTGTCTGGACTGGAGGAGTAATGGGAAGTCCGGTACTTGAAAAATCTGGATTTGAAGTATTCCGTGGAAAAGTTAACGTTGATGCTGATCTGCGCTTACCAGGATCTGAAAATGTATTTATTATTGGTGACTGCTCATGGACGATGGATAAAGAAACAGGAAAACCATATCCACCAACTGGTCAATTAGCAACACAAGAAGGTGCTCATGTAGCAGAGAATATCAAAAACGCATTATATGGCCTACCGTTAACAGACTTTGTTTTCGATGACAAAGGTACAGTAGCATCACTAGGAATTTCCGATGGTATTGGAAACATCTTTAATGGCGTGAAATTGCAAGGGAAGCCAGCAGCTGCGATGAAGAAGGTAGTTGACGACCGTACACTCTTGGTAGTCGGCGGACCGAAAGCATTGCTGAAAAAAGGAAAATATCGTCCTTTCTAATTTGGAATTCTACTATTAATCCACTATAAAAGGTAAAGAGGAGTAGATGAACGATGAAAAGATTTTGCAGCATTTTGTTGCTCGCTGTAGCTGCAATTGTAGGCTACCGAGCAGTAAGTGATATCCTAGAAGATTCAAGGGATTTCCGCTAATAAAACCAATCTAAAAGCCACCCGGTTTATAAACTGGGTGGCTTTTTTATTCATTCGTATGTTATATCTTCAGTTGAGCCATATTATAACAGAGGTGATAAAGTTGCGCCGTAATACTTTATATTTTGTGCTCACCCTGTTATGGTTTCTCTTGTCTGTAGCGGTCGTCTCTGCAGAAGATGATGAAATTATGCTTCAGAGAGACGAACTCCAATCTTATTCTTTATCTGATTGGGGGCATGGATTTGTAAATTGGGAAAAGCTGGATGAATTAATGGATCAATTGGCAGAACAAGTTAAAGAACCCCCTACTAACGCAACACTTGGCAACGGCTTTGAAATTATCGAGGAGCAGCCTGGAAAAGCGTTGAATCGAATTGCTTTTACAACCTCTTTTTTAAAGGCATTTTATACTGGAGAGGATCAGGTGGTTGAAATCCCGACTAAGGCAGTTCAACCAAGGGTGGATCAGGAAATGCTACGGGAAATTACTCAAAAACGTCTTGGTTCTTACACGACTTACTATAATTCCGCAAACAAAGAACGGACAAAAAATATTAACCTTTCTGCAGAAGCTGTACATGGAACAGTTATTTTTCCTGGTGAAGTGTTTTCATTTAATGATACTGTTGGTGAACGAACAGAAGAGAAAGGGTATCAACGAGCACCGGTTATTGTAAAAGGCGAGTTCTCAGAAGATATCGGCGGGGGGATTTGTCAATTATCTTCAACAATTTTTAATGCAGTTGATTTACGTGGTATCCAGATGATTGAAAGGTACACTCATAGCCGCTCCGTTCCGTACGTACCCCCGGGAAGGGATGCAACCGTAAGTTGGTGGGGACCAGATTTTACATTTAAAAATTTATACAATGAACCGATCGTGCTTACCGCCCATGCAGCAAATGGCAGCTTAACAGTTGAAGTATTCTCCTCTGAAACAGTAGATTATTTCCAATCAAAATAAAAGCAGTATCCCGGATTCACGGGGATACTGCTTTTATGTGCATCAATTACTCAGCTTTATGAAGTTCTAGTTCGAAGTGGATTTTTACTTCGTCGGATACGAGTACGCCGCCTGTTTCAAGTGTAGCATTCCAAGTAAGTCCGAATTCTTTACGGCTGATTTTCGTTTCACCGCTGAAGCCGGCAACTGTAGAACCGCTCATCGGGTCTTTACTTTGACCTTCAAATGTAACGTCTAATGTAACTTGATTTGTATTTCCGTTAATTGTTAAATCGCCAATTACATCATATTCGTTATTTCCTTTGCGTTTTACATCTGTTGAAACAAATGTAAGTGTCGGATGATTCTCCACGTCAAAGAAGTCTGCAGAACGAAGGTGGTTATCACGGTCTTCGTTACGTGTGTTTACACTTGCAGCATCAATCGTTACTTCGATTTTCGAATCGGTAAGGTCTTCTACATCTGCTTCGATCACTGCATCAAATTTGTCGAATGTTCCTTTCGCTCGAGAAATCATCATGTGCTTAACCGAAAAACCTACTTCACTGTGCGCCAAGTCTACCGTCCACTTTTCTCTAGTCATTTAAAATCCCTCCAAATATTATGAAGTATTCCTCAATACTTACTTTCCGTTACCTAGTATATATTAATAAATCGGTAATGTCAATATAGCTTAATTAAAAAATATTTATTTAAGGATAAATTAACAAAACGAAATTATTATTCAAATACCACTAAATAGACTATCTCAAACTTGTTTTCCATGTAAATAGATCTTAATAATGAAATCCTTCAGATATTTCGATACAATAATATGGGGAGAGGTAACGTCAAAAGTTCTATGAAAACCAAGTGAAGAATCTACATGTCCTTTTAGCGACCAATAAAAGGCTGGCTAGAACGAAAGAAAATGCAGAATGGACTCTAGTTAGCACACGAGTTCCTAAAG
>NZ_WOWT01000053.1:0-9819 GCF_009746545.1 Oceanobacillus sp. AG | reverse complement strand
AAACTCTTTTGTGAATGTTCTTCGTGTTCTTTTGGTCATTACTGATTCTCCTCCTACTAATTGTTGAGTTCAGTTTATATGACCTTAAAATATTTGTCTAACTAAGTGTAACCGATGCATATATACCATCATCAGCAAAAACTACGAATTCCTTTCATTAAGCGTAAGTCCGCAACTCTCTTTCCGGGGTCCGCAGTCCAGACACCTCTCGCTTTCCGCGGGCGGCTGGTGAGCCTCCTCGCGGGCAAGCCCGCTGCGGGGTCTCACCTAGGCCTATCCTCCCGCAGGAGTCTCGAGGTGTCTGGACTGCTCCCATCAATGACCGAATTTGGAACACTATTTTTCATTTAAGGAATTGGGAATTAGAACTCTCATTATAGTGGGATAGTTTCCGTTAATATTAACCCTCTCTACCAGTTCAGTTGCCCGGTGGACGGTGACTCCTGCGGGAATAGCACGAGTCCGGAGACCCCGCAGGGCGGTAGCCCGAGGAGGCTTCGGCTGTGCCCGCGGAAAGCATCCGTCCACCGGGCAACTGAACGGCGATTAGAGTTCTAAACTAAAGGAACGAGCAAAGACACTTACGCTGAATAAAAGGATCATTTCTTTGGTTTTCGTGTGTGAAGGTTTAGTTTATTATAAAAGCATATCACACATCAGAACAATTAACCGAACAAGAAGGCGGAAATTAGAATTAAATAGAAGTTTACATCAGTAGTTAGTTTATCTTTCACCCTAATTAAGCTATTATAGGATAAGATAATACTACGGAAAGATGAATAATGAGGTGTAGGAAGTGCTTAATAGGTTTTTACCGAATGAAAATGTGAAAAGTATCTTTGATATCCAACCGGAAAAATTGAAAACACGGGGGATCAAAGGAATCATTACAGATCTTGATAATACATTAGTTGCCTGGGATGTACGCGATGCAACTCCTGAGGTAGTCAAATGGTTTGAACAAATGAAAGAACACGATATTAAAGTTACAATCATATCCAATAATAATTTGGACCGGGTCAAAGCGTTTTCTGATCCGCTAGGGACTCCATACGTATATAGCGCAAGGAAACCATTGCGTAGGGCTTTTAACAGAGTCGCAAAGGAAATGAATCTAGAGAAAGATGAAATCGTTGTGATTGGTGACCAGCTTTTGACAGATGTACTTGGAGGAAATTCAGCTGGATTCTATACGATATTAGTTGTGCCGATTGTGCAGTCTGATGCGAAGATTACACAGTTTAATCGGAGAATTGAAAGAATGATTTTAAACTATTTCCGCTCCAAAGGAAAAATCAGCTGGGAGGACGAATAAATGGAAACAATATATTGTGAAGGTTGCGGAGCGCAAATTCAAACAGAAGATAAAGAAAAAATCGGCTATGCTCCTGCTGCTGCACTAGAGAAAGAAGTCGTGCTTTGCCAGCGCTGCTTTCGACTGAAACATTATAATGAAACACAGGATGTACCGATGACAGATGATGACTTTTTGAAAATGGTTAGTTCTATCCGCGAGTCGGAAGGATTAATCGTTCATATGATTGATATATTTGACGTCCACGGAAGTCTCATTGAGAGCCTTCCAAGAATTACCGGAAACAATCCGATTATATTAGTAGGAAATAAACTTGATTTATTGCCAAAGTCGACGAATCCAAATAAACTCATCCAGTGGTTAAGGAAGGAAGCGAAAGATGCTGGTATTAAAGTTCAAGATGTATTTTTAATATCTTCGGTGAAAGGGACGGGAATTGATGAGCTGAAGGAAGCAATCGACTATGAACGAAATGGCCAAGATGTTTATGTAGTCGGAACGACGAATGTAGGAAAATCAACATTTATCAACACACTCATTAAACAGTCGACTGGACATAAAAATGTAATAACGACATCTTATTTCCCGGGAACAACGTTAGGATTTATTCAAATCCCGTTAGATGATTCAGCTTCGTTGATTGATACACCTGGTATTGTGAATAAACAGCAGATTGCGCATTATCTTTCCCCAGAAGACTTAAAAGTTGTTACACCGAGAAAAGAAATTAAGTCTCGAGGTTTTCAATTAAATTCTGGACAAACCCTGTTCTTTGGCGGTTTGGCAAGACTGGATTTTGTTAAGGGTGAACGACTTGCTTTTATTTGTTATTTCGCAAATGAGTTGGAGATTCATCGGACTAAGTTGGAAAAAGCCGATGAATTGTATGAATCACATCTCGGTGGATTATTATCACCGCCGACAGAAGAAAGTATCGAGCTCTTGCCTCCATTCATAGAGCATTCCTTCAAGATTTCAGGAGGTAAAAAAGATATCGTATTTCCAGGACTTGGTTGGGTAACGGTGAGTGGGGAAGAAGCGACCGTCGTTGTTCACAGTCCGAAAGGGGTTTCTGCTGGAGTTAGAAATTCATTAATATAGGGGGAAGGTTCATTGTACAAGTTAGGGCTGATCGGGTATCCAATTCAGCATTCGTTATCACCATGGATACATGAGCGATTATTACAGAAAGCAGAATTACAAGGGGAATATCGTCTATTTGAAATTACTCCAGAAGATGATTTTAAAGAAAAGGTGTTGGAGTTAAAGGAAAAACAATTGGACGGCTTTAACGTTACCGTACCGTATAAAGAGAAAATCATTCCCTACTTAAATGACATGGATGATATTGCAAAGGAAATGCAGGCGGTTAATACGGTCGTAAATGAAAAAGGAAGATGGGTGGGTTACAATACAGACGGGATTGGTTACGTACGATCACTTGAAAATGCTTATCCCGACTTATTCGAGCATTTAAATAGGAAGATAATGATTCTGGGTGCAGGTGGAGCAGCTCGAGGAATCTACTACGCCCTAACTAAATTTGGTTTCGCTCAAATCGATATTGCAAATCGTACACAGGAAAAAGCGGAAGATATAGCAAAGTTGGGTAAGGATAATACTAAGACAAAAATTTTCACGATTGAGGAAGCTAGCCGGCATCTAGATGAATATGACTTGATTATCCAGACGACTTCAATTGGTATGAAAAGTGTTGACTTAAAGCCGATTGTCCAATTGAATCGGTTGAATCCCGAGACAATCATGAGTGATATCGTTTATCAACCGCTTAAAACCCAGATTCTGCAAGATGCAGAACGTCTCGGAGCAAGAATATTATTAGGGCATACGATGTTGCTTTACCAGGCGCAATATGCGTTTGAAATCTGGACAGGTATGTGCCCAGATGTGCAAGAAATGGAATACGAACTATTAGCTGTATTGGAAGGAAGATAATATGTTGACAGGAAAACAAAAAAGATTTTTACGCGCGGAAGCTCATCATTTAAAACCGATTTTCCAAGTTGGAAAAATTGGTGTAAATGATAATATGATCGAACAGATTATAGACGTTTTGGAAAAGAGAGAGTTAATAAAGGTCAGTGTACTGCAAAATTGTCTCGAAGATAAAGCGACGGTTGCGGACAAGCTAGTTCAAGGGGCGGATGCAGAACTCGTGCAAATCATCGGGAATAATATTATCCTTTATAAGGAATCAGTGGAAAATAAACAAATTGAGTTGCCTTAAAAAGGATGGATGGTGACATGATGAGGATTGGTATTCTTGGAGGAACATTCGACCCGCCGCACTTAGGCCATTTAATCATTGCCGAAGAAGTCCGGTTAGCGCTCGAGTTGGATGAGATCTGGTTTATCCCAACTTACACACCTCCTCATAAAAATGATGCAAAGACGGAAGTACATGACCGCATTAAAATGATTGAACTGGCAATCGAAACGAACCCGTATTTTAAAATAAGTACAATCGAAATTAAACGATCCGGGAAATCATATACGATTGATACGATGAAGGAATTAACCACCTTGTACCCGGATTATGAATTTTATTTTCTTATCGGGGCTGATATGGTGGAATACCTTCCGAATTGGCACCGTATAGACGAGCTTATTAAACTCGTGCCATTTGTAGGTGTGAAACGCTCTGGCTATGAATTAGCAACAGATTACAATATATTGACGGTAAATATTCCATTGATTGATATTTCTTCGACAGAGATTCGCAATCGTCTACAGAATAACCGATCGGCGAAATATCTCGTGCCAGAGCGTGTAGATGCTTATATTAGAGGAGAGCGGTTATATGGATTTGAAGGAAGCAATTGAATTAGTAAAACAAGAACTAAAAGCTCCACGATTTGAGCATACGTTACGTGTGATTGAAACGAGTGGAGTACTAGCCAAACGCTTTAAAGAATCTACCGAAAAGGCAAAGCTTGCAGCAGCACTCCATGACTACGCCAAGAACTGGCCTGTGGAAGATTTGAAAACCTATCTTGTAAATAATCATTTATCTAACGATTTATTAACGTACCACTCGGAATTATGGCATGGACCTGTCGCGTCGCACGTAATGGAAAATGAATATGGCATCACGGACTCCGATGTACTTCAAGCCATTGCACACCATACGACAGGCCGAGCTGGTATGACGAATATCGAAAAAATTGTCTATCTCGCAGATTATATCGAACCTGGCAGGGATATACCAGGTATTGACGAAGTTCGTGCAGCGAGTGAACAAAGTTTAGATTATGCATGCTGGTTAGTTGCGAGAAATACGTTAAATTATCTGATACAGAAGAAAGTGACAATCCACCCGGATTCGTTTCACGCATATAATGATTTAACAAGAACAATTCATACGGAGGGATTATTGAATGGAAATGAATGAAATCGTTCAGTCGATCGCGGAAGCTTGTGATGATAAACGTGCGGAAAATATTATTGCTCTAGATATGAATCAAGTATCTTTAGTTGCGGATTATTTTCTAATTTGTCACGGTAACACGGAACGTCAAGTACAGGCGATTGCGCGGGCGATCAAGGATGAAATGGATGAACAAGATATTGAAGTTAATCGAATGGAAGGGTTTGAACAGGCGCGCTGGGTACTGATCGACCTTGGTGATATTGTTTGTCACATATTCCATAAAGATGAACGCAGCTACTATAATTTAGAGCGGCTATGGGGAGATGCAGCGGAAGTTCCGCTTCATATCGGACAAGAGGGTTAATGATGGTGTATCGGCGCATGGCTGAAGTATATGATCATTTAATGACTCACGCCCCCTACGAACAATGGGTGGATTTCACGGAGGAAATGATTCGTTTTTCCAAAACTCACGTAAAGCGGATTGCCGATCTTGGCTGTGGTACTGGAGAAATAACGACTAGACTTGCTGAAAGAGGCTATGAGATGACCGGGATTGATTATTCTGCGGAAATGCTTACGTATGCTGAACATAAAGCGAGTGCAAATAAGATTACAGTCAATTGGTTGCATCAAGATATCAGAGAGCTTTCAGGACTGAGAGATTACGATCTTGCCATCAGTTACTGTGATGTTATCAATTATATAACGGAACCAGAAGAAATCCGCAAAACATTTCAGCATGTATTTAATCTATTGAAGCCAGGTGGTTTATTTCTCTTCGATGTTCATCATTTACCATTTATTTTGGATTACTATGTTAATGAAACATTTGCGGAAGTAACCGATGAAGCTTCTTATATCTGGTTTTGTATTCCGGGCGAAGAAGTTGGGGAAATGTATCATGACCTAACCTTTTATTATTTGCAGGATGGATTGTATGAACGATTTGACGAACAGCATCATCAACGGACATTTTCTATCAATTTTTACAAAGAAATTTTACAACAGAGCGGCTTTGAAAATGTTAAAGTGTATGCCGATTTTGCAGTAAATGATGAAAGCATCGCTGATGATGCTGCAAGAATTTTCTTTTCCGCAAGAAAAACCTCGAGATAATTCAATTATCTTGAGGTTTTTCTGTAGGCAGGAGTTTAACGTTCGATGTCGAACCATATGATTAAGCCCCCTAAACTGTCTATTCCACATAAGTATTTCCCCATCTAAGGATGTGACCCCACTATGTCAGATGCCAAAAAGAAAATAATATTCGTTGCTGGAATTGGTCTAGCAGTACTACTTTTTTTCTTCATAACTGGTAAATCTGTGAAAGAAGAGAGCAAGCCAAACAACCTCCATGCGGCAGGGGAAGATGCCGAAGCAATCATTGGCCCGGCAGAGGAACAGGAGACGACTTTTGAAAATATAATTATTGACATTAAAGGAGAAGTGAAGAAGCCTGGAGTGTATGAGATGAGTCCGGATGCCCGTGTGAATGATGTAATTGAAATCGCTGGTGGATTTACAGAAGATGCAGATGTTCAGCTTATCAATCTTGCGCAAAAAGTCCATGATGAGATGTCGATCATTGTATTTAAGCAAGGGGAAGAATCGGGGGCAAATCCCGCAAGCCCAGCTGATGGAGAAGCGGAAGGGAAGATTCGCATTAATGATGCGAGCCAAGAAGAAATAGAATCATTAAATGGAATTGGTCCTGCCAAAGCCCAAGCAATTATTCAATATCGGGAAGAAAACGGATTGTTTCAACAGGCAGAGGATCTCTTAGATATTTCAGGAATTGGTGAAAAAACATTAGCTAATTTCATTGATCAAATTCAAGTCCCGTAAAGTATGGATTGACGAAAAATAGAGTTGACAGGTAAACTAGGGGAATAGAAACAGTTTGGGGGGTTACGATTGAAAAGAATTTCATGGGATCAGTATTTTATGGCACAAAGCCATCTATTGGCATTAAGAAGCACATGCGAACGACTTATGGTCGGTGCAACGATTGTCCGGGATAAACGGATCATTGCAGGAGGTTATAATGGCAGTGTATCAGGAAGTGTACACTGTATAGATGAAGGATGTTACGTAATTGACGGACACTGTGTAAGAACTGTTCATGCGGAAGCCAACGCACTTTTACAATGTGCAAAATTCGGTGTTCCAACGGAAGGAGCCGACATCTATGTAACACATTTCCCTTGTCTGCAATGTTGTAAACAGCTCATTCAAAGCGGAATTCGAACCGTTTATTATGCACAGGATTATCGAAATCATCCTTATGCAATCGAATTATTTAAAGAAACAGGCGTAAAAACGGTGAAAGTTAATTTAGACTATCTCACATTTGACACACATTACAAGGAAAAACAAGAACTCGTTGAAAAGTTATATACAAAATTGGCTGAGAATGAAGAAGACAATGAAGTACAAGAGTTCAAAGAAGAAGTAGAGCGACTATTCTTGAACGAATAGACTGTCGTCATTTTCCCTTTTATCACGCCGTAACGGTCTATAATACTTCCACTTCTAAACAGGGAGGAAGTCCAACATGTGAAGCTGGGGGGATATACCTAACATTCAATGGGGAGGTAAGGAAACCCGGTAAGGAAACCCCTACTGAATGAAGTTTCCCTTTATTATGGACAGTCCAAATCACTCTTGTGGAAGAGAAATTTGGGCTGTTCTAAAAGGAGATTGTAAAATGAAAGGTTACTGGCATATTGTAGCATTATCAGCACTAGTAGCTGCAATATCTGTTCTGTTTGAGTGGAACTTGTTTATCTTGATGTTTCCTTGGCTTGCATATTTGTTTGCTAGTCATCGGTTGAAAATATTACCATTACTCCTCTCTATTATTTCCTACCTCTTTTTCTTTTATTATTTGCCGCAAGTAGAGGCAGATATTTCTTCACAGAAAAACTCCAACGATTCCACATTTCTTCAAGGGAAAATAATCCGCTCGCCGATTATTCAAAAAAATAAAATTGAACTTGTTGTAGAAGACGATACAACCGCCGATAAAGTGCTGGTGATTTATTTCCCTGACGAGAGGGAAATCCCATCTAATGAAACAGCTTTATTGAAATACGGGGCTGAATGCATCGTTCATGGTCAAATCGAATATCCGGAAGGTGCAAGCAATCCTGGTGAATTTGATTACCGACAATTCCTATTAAAGAAGGAAATTACGAAACAAATTGTTGTTCATGATCTAACCGATATCGATTGTGTCGGCGCTTCCTTCTGGCACAGATTTATTTACCTCCGCCAGCTCTTATTGCATCAAGCACCGGAAAATATCAGTGACTATACTGCTGCTTGGGTCAATGCGCTTGTATTGGGTGATGATTCTAAGATTGATCCATCAGTCATTCGATTGTTCCAGGATTGGGGACTATCCCATATTCTTGCGATCTCCGGGCTGCATATAGGAATCGTTGTAGGACTCGTCTATTTTTTACTTATTAAAACATCAGCTATGACGAGGGAGAAAGCGGAACTTGTCGTCTTGTTATTTTTACCGCTTTATGCTGTACTTGCTGGTGGTGAACCATCTGTGCTACGTGCAAGTGCAATGGTTGTTCTGTTCATCATTTTAAGGCGAATGAAAATTTCAGTGACTGCACTTGATATCATTAGTGTCGTTTTTCTCCTGTTGCTTCTCTTCGACCGTTTTATCATTTATCATATAGGGTTTCAGTTTTCGTTCCTTGTCACAATTGGAATTATCCTTACGCGTAAATGGTTGTCCCTTGTATCATCCTCATTCTACCAAGTTTTGATTATCAGTTTTATATCCCAGATGGTTATTCTTCCAATCCAGCTCAATTACTTTTCCCTTTTTCAACCGTTATCGATTCTATTGAATCTAGTAATTATCCCGTATTTTTCTATTTTTGTTATCCCGTTTATGTTTTTCTTTTTATTATTTTCTTTTTTGCCAGAATCCATATTACATGCTTTCGATATATTATTTACCGGTATTCATTATAATGTGCTTCTATTTATCGAGTGGGTGGATGAATACTTTAATTACCCTTTGTATGTATCTGATCTGCCTGTTGCTTTTTTTATTTGTTACTATCTCTGTTTAGTGATGAGTCTCGTCTTGGTGGAAAGAGAGCGGTTGAAGGAAGCTTTCATCGGATTTAGCCTTCTTACGCTTGTATTAACTGGCTATGCAGCTGCTCCTTACTTTTCGGCCAAAGGAACTGTAACGATGTTAGATATTGGTCAGGGTGACGCTTTTATAATTGAATTACCGTACCGGGAAGGTGTGATTATGATTGATGCTGGTGCAAGCTTCTCCTTTACTGATATGGAACCTTCACCAACCGTGTATGAACGGATCATTAAGCCTTATATGCGGTCTCGGGGAATTCATGAAATAGATGCATTGTTTTTATCCCATGAAGACCTTGATCATTTTGGAAGTCTTGAATTTATGATAGATGATGGAGTTGTGAAAGAAGTTTATGTCAGCGATTACTATGTATTTGAACCGAAGTTGATGCAAAAGCTTATGGATCATCAAGTTCCATTACAACGCATTGAGGTTGGAAGTACGATTAATATTCAAGGACAGCCCTTTTCAGTAGTCTCTCCTGTAGTAGATAAACAGGATGCCAATGAAAATTCATTGGTGCTTTATACAGAAATTGGTGGCCGCAGCTGGTTGTTCACTGGGGATATAAGTGAAGCAGAGGAATTGGAAATTATAAAGCACTATCAAGTCCAGGCAGATGTTATTAAAATAGCTCATCATGGCAGTAATACATCATCCAATCCGTTATTTCTGCAATCCCTTCAAAGTAATGATGCGTTTATTTCTGTTGGAAAAGGTAATTCATACGGGCACCCGACGAAAGAGGTAATTGAAACATTAGAAGAACTAGGTATCCGAATTTTTCGCACAGACGAGCACGGAGCCGTACAATATATATTTGGAAAGGATGAGGCATGGTTCGAAACATTTTTACCATATTAAAAAGGGGCTGGGACATAACTAGCCAAAAATAGTAAATAAAAAGGTTCCAAGCAATAAAAAGTTTGCTTGGAACCTTTTTTTTAGGAGTTTCTCTATCTCCCGGCACGATTTTGCTGT
>NZ_WOWT01000006.1:0-48896 GCF_009746545.1 Oceanobacillus sp. AG | reverse complement strand
TTCTCTCCAATTTCTCTTAAAGACAAACCTTGCTCCCTGTATGCAGCTATTTGTCCTCTTTCAATTTCAGTTAAATGTGTATAGCTTCGTTTTTTCGTGTTAGAATGAGAGTGAGTCATCGTGATTTACCTCCGTATGTTTATGGTTTTGGTCAACTTTAACTATACGTGGTTTCACGATGGCTTTCTATTTATTTAGCTGTTGCATTTCATTTTACAATGAAGCAAAAAATATTATTGTCGAGGAAAACAAGGTATATGCCAATGATATTGGAATAGAGGCAACATCAGAGCACGCTAATCGATATGCTGAAGATATTAGCATACTTCACAATGAAATATATAATAATCATTTTACAGGGATTTCAGTTGGTGGTTATGATGAGGAGAGAGGTGGCACTAAAAATTCTGTGATTGCAGAAAATGTTCTTTATCGTAATGATACAAAAGGACTGGACGGCGGACAGTTATTGATGCAGCATAACAGTAAAAACATTCGAATAGAAAGAAACATATTCACGGCAGGTCCTACACGAATTTTTATCGCTAATTACTTTGATACAATTCATAATAATACATGGAAGCAAAATGTTTTTCATGACGAAGAGGGAAAAGAGGGGATCTGGATTTGGAAAAATAAATCCTATACATCCTTTCCAGACTTTCAAAAAGTCTCAAATAGTGATGAAGAATCCAGGTATATGGAAATAGAAGATATTGATTTCATATTGGAAAAGCCTTCTCTTGGAGGATGAATCGATAAAAAATTGAATCGAAACCCATTTAAGGCAATGACTTAAAAAAGTGATTGCTTTTTAATATGAAAAATATATTTTAAGAGGATGTTCAAAAAGTCCGGTAAAAATGACACGTCGAATTTCGCACGAATGCTCGCTTTTCCGCTCCTCATGTACCTATGAACGTACATTCCGGTGCCGGGAGCTCTCGCCGCCTCGAACTTCTCGGTCCTTTTTATCCTCTTTGAATAAGCACTTTAAATGTTTGTATAACAGTAGTGGAAAGGGGGGCTCCACAATCGCTTAAGTTCGATTCCACATTTTCTTAAGTGCATAAATTTCAATAATAATAGTAATTCTATTGGTAATACAAAAATAGGAGGAACAACATCTATGAGAGCAGTTACAATTCAAGGTAAATATAAAGTAGGTATGACAAAGGTAGCTGACCCGGTCATTAAAGAGCCAGATGATATCATTGTAAAAATAACTTCTACAGCTATTTGCGGATCCGATTTACATTTATACCAAGGAAATTTCCCGATGCCTAAAGACTATATTATTGGGCATGAACCAATGGGAATCGTAGAAGAAGCGGGTCCAAATGTGACTAAAATAAAAAAAGGAGATCGTGTCGTTATTCCTTTCACCGTTGCATGTGGACAATGTCAATATTGCATGAACCAGTTAGAAAGCCAATGTGATCACTCCAATCCTCACTATGATTCTGGTGGATATTTCGGTTATTCAGAGAAGTTCGGAAACTATCCAGGTGGTCAAGCAGAATATCTTCGTGTACCTTTTGGTAATTATACCCCCTTTGTTATTCCAAAGGATTGCGAATTAGAGGATGAAAAACTTCTCTTTTTGTCTGATGTCCTCCCTACTGCTTATTGGAGTGTTGAAAATGCTGGAGTAAAAAAAGGAGACACGGTCATTGTCCTTGGTTGTGGCCCAATTGGTTTAATGACTCAAAAATTTGCATGGCAAAAAGGGGCGGAAAGAGTGATAGCCGTTGACTATATTGATTACCGGTTAAACCATGCGAAAAAAGTAAACAAAATAGAAGTATTTGATTTTACAAAGGACACGGATATGGGAGAAACATTAAAAGAAATAACCAAAGGTGGTGCCGATGTTGTCATTGACTGCGCTGGAATGGATGGAAAAAAATCCCCTTTAGAATTTATTGAACAGAAGTTAAAGCTACAAGGTGGCACACTCGGACCAATTCAAATTTCAACAAAAGCAGTTAAAAAGACCGGTACCGTACAGATAACGGGTGTATATGGCGGCTTGTACAATATGTTTCCATTAGGAGCGTTTTTTTCACGCAATGTTACTTTAAAAATGGGGCAAGCTCCTGCGCGTGCCTATATGCAGTCACTATATCAGCAAATTGTAAATGAAACATTTGATCCAACCGATATTATCACACACACCCTTCCATTAGAGAAGGCGAGTGATGCTTACGATATGTTTAATGCCAAAAAAGATAATTGTATTAAAGTAGTTCTTAAACCGTAGCCTTTATTAAATCTGGCGAGTTGATCTCTCGTTGAATGCAAGAAGAGATTTGGGTATAACGGGAAAAGTATACTGAGAAAATATCGAAGTGTTTAGTGATTTATTAAGAGTATATTTAAAAGGTGATTAGGAAAAAGTAAAAAGGGAAGCCAAAAAGTCATTGGATATTAACGAAAATTAATACTTTATTTTTGCAAAAAATGGTAAAGAGTATTATCCTAAAAATGTATTAAAAATAAAAATATCTTTGCAAGAATGCATGAATTAGTATAGGAGTGAATTCAATGGGTAAAGTGGCAGTAGTTACGGGTTCTGCTGGTGGCTTAGGCCGAGGAATTGCAGAACGGTTAATTAAAGATGGTTTTCAAGTAGTTATTCATGATATTAATGAAAGCTTACTAAACTCTACGCTGGAAGAGTTAAAAGGTAACGGTGCAGAGATTATCGGAGTCGTTGGTGACGTTTCAAAACAAGAAGATCAAATAAATCTTGTGAAAGAAGCGGTTGAAGCTTTTGGACATATCGATGTCTTTGTAAATAATGCAGGTATTGACGCTGTAACTCCATTTTTAGAAATTGAAGAAAAAGAGTTAAATCGTTTATTTAATATTAATGTTAATGGTACTGTGTTTGGTACACAAGCAGCCGCTAAACAATTTATTGCTCAAGGTACAAAGGGAAAAGTAATTAATGCTTGCAGTATCGCAGGACATGAATCCTATGAAATGTTAGGAACTTATTCCGCAACAAAACATGCTGTTCGATCATTCACTCATGTTGCTGCGAAAGAGTTAGCAAAACATCAAATTACAGTGAATGCATACTGCCCTGGTATTGCAAAAACAAAAATGTGGGATCGCATTGATGCAGAAATGGTTCGCCACAGTAATGGTACACTTCAACCAGGAGAACCATTTGCAAACTTTACTGCTGGCATTGCTTTACAACGATATCAAACCCCTGAAGACGTAGCGAATCTAGTTTCATTCCTTGCATCGGATGACTCGGATTATATTACAGGCCAAACAATCCTTACAGATGGTGGCTTAGTTTATCGTTAATAAGCAGTAAATTAATCTTTTAAAAACAATTAAATCTAAAATAAATATGTTACCCTTCTATGGTGATAGCTGGGGGCGCGCAAAGGCGAGCTGAAGTAAATTCACCACCATTTCAAAAAAGTAAACTCAGTATATTGTAACTGCTAAGCTGCTTTAGTTTAGCAGTTACATTCATTACATAAATAGCTATACGAAAGACTATTTTGACCACAGGTGAAGATGTGGGTAATTGCAATAGGAGGCATTTTCATTACCTTCTAGCATAATCTTAGATAAGGATAAAAGAACATGCTTTGTTTCTATTTTGGCTATAAGCCCAATCCCCCTTTCTGTATATTGACCCAGATATCTCTTCAATACTTGAATACTTGAATATCATTTGGATGATGAATAAAAGAAATCATAAGGAATGACTTCTAATAAAATTTTAATATCCGTTTCCTGATAGCTGGAACATTTAAATGAACCAGTGAATCAGGAAAATTAACTCCTTGATGAGGTTTAATAGTTTCTTTCCCTTGTATGTGTAATCCTTACATCCAAGTAAATATGATTAACTTCTACTACAACTGCACAAATATTTCCATCATCAAAAAAGATCTTGTCATTAAGTCTAACGTTTTTTAATGCTTCGGGTATGGTAATACCAATAGAAGCTGGTTCTCCATTATTTTTTGCTTCTCCCAGATAATGATCACTTTTATAAATTCATAAAATATCACCTTTTTTCACCTTTATGGTTACTTGCTTTTTTAATAGACTTGTTATTTTGCATTTGTTATTTTGCATTTATAGTTATGACCCAGTTCTAGGACAGTGTCCTCATTTAAGATTGCCGATTTATTTAATTCAACTTTCAGGCAGGTTACGCTTATCCTTTCTAGAACTGTAAAATATCGTTTTCTTCCCTTAGAGTCTATAATAGGAATAATTTGTCCTGTAGTAACATCGGTGAATTCTTCTATGTTTATTTTTATTTTAAAGTTATTTGAAATCAGACTATCTTCACTCTTGCGACTCATTAAATAACCGATTGGAGCACTTTTTTCCGTATTTATATTTAAGGGAGGTATCGTTTTTTTAAAATCACTAACACGAATTTTGGGTCCAGGCAGATCCATGTAGATTTTGCATTTCATATTTTGTTTTTCTAGCCCCAACTCTTTTTCTGCCGTGCGAATACATTCAACTAGACTTTTCCATACAGAATAATCACGAGCTAAATTTATTCGGGCGATGGTCATTCCTGACTTCAGTAACTCTTTAAAAAGTGCTGGGATCTCTAGCATATCTTTATCTAAAGTGACCATAATGGAAGCTGATTCCACTTCTGATTTTCCTAATAAAGCTTGATTTCGTGGTTTTTTACGTATACTGCGTTTTCCCGGTCAATATAATCTTCATTCTTCTGCATACCTAGATACAAATGACTGATAATTTTATTCAATGAATATAAAACATGGGGACTCATCATTTTCACTGATGAAAACCCTTCTTCTGCTAGCTGTGCATGAAGCGTTGACTTTGCAAATTTTTGTATGGCTAAAAAGGCACATAAGTTTTGCTTACTTGCATCTGTCATATCAATATGTTTGCTTTTTGAAAGCTCTAATAAAAGTGGTCAATCTCATTTCGTAAATGTATCAGCTCGTGAAGAATATCGTTTTTGTTAGTACTAATAAAACCTGCCATATGGTCACCTCATTTCTTTAATTTATGCTATGAATGCAGGTGCGGTTCATTTCACTTGAGTTGAAGGGTAAATATCCCCCAGTGAAAAAAGCTGTATATGAAATCTTGATTGTTTGTCTATAAATGTAAATTGATTAATTAGAAATAAATAAAAAAAGGGATTGATTAAAATGTTCGAATAATTTATACTACCTATACTAAGGAATAATATTATTCATTTTTCATTCATTATGAATTATTTAATTCTAAAAGAGGAGGCAGACAAATTAAAATTCAAGATTTGATTCTTAAGCATTATAGTGAGTTATCAAAAGGGCATAGAAAGGTGGCTGATTATTTACTAGAACACACACTTGAATTTAGTGTATCGACTGTAGCAGAGATTGCGAAGGAAATAGACATAAGTAAAGCAACTGTAATCCGGCTCTCTTATGCTCTAGGTTTCGAAAGTTTTTCAAGCATGCAAAAAAGTCTCAAGGATCAGCTTTTAAATGAAGATGCGTCTTCTAGACAGACTAATGATGCTACGGATGAAGAGAGAAATTTGATTAGTTTAACCTTGGATAGAGACATTTTTATCTTGGAAGAACTGCGAAAGAACTTAGATATGGGCAAGGTACAAGAGGTCATTACCACGCTGATGGAGGCAGATGAAATTAAGATTGCTGGATACTCCGCTTCGTTTTCTGCAGCCCATTGGTTTTATTCAAAATTAAGTATGATTAGGGAAAACGTAACACTGCTGTCGTCTATCGTTAGTTTAAATACACCAGGAGATGTTCTCTCCAAAGAAAATGACAAAATCGTTTATTTTCTATTATCTTTTCCGAGTTATATGTCAGAAACTTTAAAATTGGCAAACATAGCAAAGGAAAAAGGTGCAAAAATTATTGTGATCTCCGACAGATTATTATCACCAGTAGCTAGAATAGCTGATATATGCCTGACTACAGACATTAATGTCAGCTCTATTAATCTTATTTCCATATCATCTGTCCATAGCTTGCTCAATCTTATCGCAACTGGTATGGAACTTGAAAATAAGGAAGTCGTAAAGGACAGGCTTCGTAGAATCAATGAAGTATACTCAAAAAATGGCTATTTTTTAGAATAATGTGGAGTGCTTAACTAGGAGGTATGAATAAATGGAAAAAAAGACGTTTTCTATAACGTTAATTATTTCAATATTGCTTTTATTTGTAAATTCAGCTGTATTTGCTGAAGAGAAGGAACCACCCTTTTTAGAAAAAGCAGCAATTGATATTAAAACGGACGATGACAAATATTATGAGGTTCTTCAGGATATTACAATCGGGAACTTTGCTTCACTTGAAAATGGAGAAATGATGCACACACTCACAAATATAAATGATGTCCAAGTAGATAATCTGGAAATCACATCTGCAGATCGTGAGTTAACTTACAGCGTGGAGGAAAAGAATGCATTAAATAAATTCTTCCTAGAGACTTCTGAAGGCGAAGGTGACACATTCAATTATCAAATCTCATTTACGGTGCAATTAGAAGAAGATGAGTTTACAGTTCCTTTGTTTGTTCCTGAATTCGGAAGTATCGCAGAGGAAAATATTGTAGCCATTCATTTTGAGGCACCAGAAGACATGATTTTACAATTAAATTCTTTTCCAGTTATAAAAGGGAAAAAAGAAAACAGTGATACGAGCTACATGATGAATATACCGTCACATGTGAAATATGTGTTCTATGAAGAAAAAAAGCATTTTAATTCATTTAACATCATCGGTTGGGGTTCATTAGTCGTATTTTTATTAATCGTATTTGCTTGGATTAGAGGAGAAGTAAAGAAACAGAAAGGAGAGGTATAAATGGGTGTTCCATTCTGGGGACTAGTTATTTATGCAATCATTTTTATAAGCGGCTACTTTACTTGGGCGATTATAAAAAACTCGAAAGAAGATTCGAAGGAAGAATAGAGAGGTGAGATAGGAATGTTAGAAGTTAGCTCAGAATTTTATTATATCGTAATTGGCTATTTTATCATGATCTTAGGGATTGGCCTATGGGCAGGAAAAGGCAACAAAACGAGTGAAGATCATCTCGTTGCGGGACGATCAATTGGTTCCGTAATTGGTGGAGCCGCTTTAGCCGCAACACAAATGAGTGCGGGAACTTTTGTCGGTACAATGGGTATTCACTATTTAACGGGAGCGAGCTATATATGGTTCTGGCCGGGATTATGGCTTGGCTGGGTGGTTTCAGCAATCTGGATAGCACCAAAGATTCAACAATTTAAAGGTGGCGTTACGGTTCCTGATTTAGTTGAGAAACGATATAACAGTAAAGCTGGAAAAATGCTGGCAGCTGTTTTAATCATTATAGCTTATACCGTTTATCTCATTGCACAATATGTTGCTGGCGGAATTATTATGAATACAATTTTCGGAATCCCTATGTTCTGGGGAGCGGTTATCACGATTGGCATTACACTCATTTATACGCTTAAAGGCGGAATGAGAGCTACTGCATACAGTGATTTCGTACAAGCACTTATAATGGGAGGCAGCTTTTTAATTGCAATCCCAATTGCGCTCAGCCAAGCAGGGGGAATCGGTTTTGTTGGCAGCTTTTTAACGGATCTTGATCCGAATATTCTTGGTTGGCATTATGGTTTTAAAGACATACTCGGCTTTGCAGCTGCCTTTGGATTTTCAATGGCAATAGCTCCATATGAATTGGCAAGACTTTATTCTCTGCGCAGCCCTAAAACTGTTCGCCTGGCTATTGGTTTCTCCTTTATCTTCCAAGCTGTTGTAGCAGTTTCTGTAGCAATGGGCGGACTGGTTATGAGGTCATTATATCCTGTACTAGGCTCACCTGACAGTGCATCCTCTGTCATGGCTGTAAATGTGCTGCCGCCTGTTGTAGGCGCATTATTATTAGTGGCTATCTTAGCTTCAATTATGAGTACCGTTTCCGGAGTGTTAATCGTGTCTTCCTCTGGGATATCTCATGATATTTTTGGGGTATTAAAACCGAAAGCTACGGATAAACAAAAAATGGTGCTGAATCGAATTGCCGTAGTTGTTCTAGCTGTAATACCATTGTATTTCTCACTCAATCCTTTTGATTTAGTACAATTTATGGTACTTGCCCAGGCTTCATTGGTTGCCAGCTTCTTCTTCGCTCTTGTTCTTTTAGGTTTAAACTGGAAGCGCGGAACAGCAGCCGGAGCTTTAGCTTCAATGGTTAGTGGAGTGATCACTGTTTTAATATGGCTCTTTGTCCTAGACAATCCATATGATATCAATGAGGTCATTCCGGGTGTACTTATATCAACAATCACCTTTATCATTGTCAGTCTAATTTCAAAACCTACACCGAAAGAAAACTTAGAAATCTTTTTCCCTGAATTAAGACAAAAGGCTTAATCAAGGAAGCAATTATAAATAGTTGAGGTGTTCATAATGAATAAAACAGTAATCATAACAGGAAGTGCCTCAGGAATTGGAAAAGGAATCGCTGAGCATTTCTTTCAAGAAGGGTATCAATTACTGCTTGTAGATATTAATGAGGAACAGCTGAAAAGCAGTAAAGAAGAAATAACAAAAGGAGATTCAAGTGGAAGGAAGGTTGCCTACCTAGCAGGCGACCTGACAGATAATTCTTTTCGTGAAGATATTATTTCATTTGCAGAAAAGGAATTTTCCCATCTTGACGTGCTGATAAATTGTGCCGGTATATTTCCGGCCACTCCAGCATTTGATATCTCAGAGGGAGAATGGGATAGCGTTTTTAACTTAAATGTAAAAGCACTGTTTTTTCTTTCCATTGGCTTTGCAAAGCTGGCAAAAAACAAGGGATTTCAAGCGAACATTGTAAATATCACTTCAGCTGCAAGTGAAGTAGCAAGACCAGGCGTCACACATTACTGTTCTTCCAAAGCCGCTGTGAAAATGATGACACAAGTCCTTGCGTTAGAGCTTGCTCCATTTGGTATAAGAGTGAATGCTGTAGGACCAGGTCTTGTAGAAACAGAGACCCTATTAAAAACACTCGATAATGAAAAAGCACAAATTGAACATAAAGAAAAAATTTCATATTCACCTTTAAATCGAACAGCTAAAATTTCAGAAATAGCGGAAGTCGTTTCTTTTGTCAGCAGTGATAAGGCCTCTTATATGACAGGGCAAAATATATTAGTCGATGGCGGCTATTCAGCAGGAAGAGTATTTAAAAGCTTTAATTAATCAATAAGAAGGTAGGCAGAATACATTGGAAAGATATTATGAATTTATTCAGCAAAGAAAAGATCAAATGTACAGTTCTTTAAAGGAGATTGTTGAACACGAATCTCCTTCTCATGAAAAAGAACTGCTCGATCAGCTGACTGATTGGATTTCCAATCAGTTTGAAAAGCTGACAGGTGGAAAAACAAGAATTATCCAGAACGAGCACTATGCAAATCATGTAGTAGGTGAAATTGGCACAGGGGATAAACAATTATTAATCTTAGCTCACTTTGATACCGTTTGGGAAAAAGGAACATTAGAAAAAATTCCATTTTCAATCAAGGACGGTATTGCAAGGGGCCCTGGGATATTTGATATGAAAGCAGGCCTTATTCAAGGCTTATATGCACTCCATGCATTAAAGGAGCTGGGCACCAAATTAAATAAGAAAATTGTCTGTATCTTTGATGGTGATGAAGAAATAGGAAATCCATCCTCCCAGCAGCTCATTGAAAATGAAGCGAAAAAAAGTGAAGCTGTTTTTGTATTAGAGCCTGCTATGTCAACGGAAGGCAGCCTAAAAACTTCCCGTAAAGGGGTTGGCATATTCACAATAAAAGTGACAGGTGTGCCAGCACATTCAGGCATTGACCCTGAAAAAGGAGTTAGTGCCATTGAAGAATTAGCGGATGTCATAAAGTACTTCCAATCACTCAATGATTATGAAAAAGGAACGACCTTAAATGTCGGAACTGTCAGCGGAGGCACTACGTCAAATGTCGTCGCAGAAGAAGCTTTTGGCGAACTCGATTTAAGAGTAAAAACAAAAGAAGAATTTGACCGGGTTATCCCTTTGATTAAAGGAGTAAAGGCGAAGACTAAAGGGGCTAAGGTAGTGATTGAGGGCGGTATTAATCGATTGCCGTTAGAGCGTACAAAGGAAGTTGAGGACATGTTCCACACTGCAAAAGATTTGGCCGAAAAACATCTTGGATTCGAACTGACTGAAAAAGAGACAGGTGGCGGCAGTGACGGTAATTTAACAGCTCCTTTTGCTCCAACATTAGATGGACTGGGGGCGGTTGGCGACGGTGCACATGCAAATCATGAATATGTTGTTTTAGAGGAAATGCCTAAGCGCACAGCTTTATTAGCAATGCTATTAGAAACATACGGAAAGTAGAAAGGTGTGAGAAGCAATGGATACAGCTAGAACAGATCAGCTACGATCCGAAGTAGACAAAGACACATTAATGACATTCACCGAGAATATTGCAAAGGAGATTAGATTATCTGGCTCTGAAGAAGAGTATCGCGCATTCGAATATGCTGAAAAGCAATTAAAATCATTCGGCTTTGACACGAAATTGTATACGAGAAAGGCTTATATTAGTCTGCCAATTGAATCAAGCTTGAGGGTCAATGGTCAATCATTTGACAGCATCACCCATTCAATGGCTGTATCAACTTCAGAAACGATAACAGGAGAAGTCGTATATGTCGGAGAAGGTACATTCGAGGACTTCAGCAAACAAGACACAGCAAATAAAATCGTTTTGATTGACGGGCTTGCAATACCTGGTGCTGTAAATATTGCGGAACGCTTTCATGTGAAAGCAGCCATCTTTATCAATGCTGAGTATACGCATGAAATGATTGTATCAACTAATTGGGGAAACCCTGATTTATCAAATGCTGATGAATATCCATCCATTCCAGTCGTTTCTGTGAATTATCAGGATGGACAAACAATTATCAAGGAAATAAGTGATAAATATACTACATGTGAATTGGAAACAAAAGTAGAAACAAAATGGACTGATATTCCTACATTAATTGCAGATTATAAGGGGACAGAGGATCCTGACTCGTATGTTCTATTTTCAGGTCATATTGATTCATGGCATTATGGCGTGATGGATAACGGAACTGCGAATGCAACAATGTTAGAGGTTGCCAGAGTTATCGGAGAAAATAAAGAACCATTATATCGCTCATTACGGCTCGCATTCTGGTCCGGCCACTCCCATGGTCGTTATGCAGGATCTACCATCTATGCAGACGAGAACTGGGAAGACTTGTATGAGAACTGTGTCATGCATGTCAACATTGACTCTGTTGGCGGAAAAAATGCCGTTGTGTTATCGGAAGGAAATGCTATGGCAGAAACGAAGGATATTGCCGGGGATGCAATTAAGTCCGTAACAGGCGAAACATACAAATCGAGCCGGTACGGAAGGTCAGGTGACCAGTCATTTTGGGGAATGGGCGTGCCCTCTTTACTGATGGGTCTCTCAGAGCAAGTTAAAAGTGATACACCTGCTATGAAAGCATTCTCTAAGCTATTTGGAGATGGAGACGGAGGCGGCTTTGGCTGGTGGTGGCACACGACAGAAGATACACTAGACAAAATTGATCCTGAAAACTTAGAGCGGGACTGTCAAATCTATTTGACCATCATCCTAAACAGCTGTAATAGCAGAATTTTACCATTAAACCAGCAAAAAGCAATTGAAGACATTGAACAGACAGTCAAAAAATATTTAGGCTGCTATCCTTCTCACCCTGGTCTGCAAAAGGCGATTGAACGAGTTTCAGAAGCTAAAAAAGTGATTATTGGACTTAAAAAGTATGAAAATGGAGATTACGAGCTCGAACAAGAAAAGCAAATCAATCGAATGCTTATGAGGATCTCCAAAACACTAGTAAGGCTGAATTACGTGAATGAAGATCAATTCAAGCATGACCCAGCTCTATCCCAAAATCCAGTGCCTTTATTAGCTGATGCTCAAAAGCTTCAGGATAGTCACACAGATGAAGAGCTTCAAGTCATCAAAACAACGCTATTAAGGAAATCGAATAAATTTAACTTTTTGTTAAAAGAGCTAATTGAAGATATAAAAATGTATGAAAAACAGATTGGATTTGAGGTGGAATAAAAAAATGCTATTCAACTCTTTCACTTTAAAAGATTTATCTTTAAAGAATCGGATTGTTTTATCACCAATGTGTCAGTATCAAGCTGTAAATAGAGAAGGAATACCGGAAAATTGGCATTTAATCCATCTTGCTTCACGTGCTATTGGCGGTACAGGCTTAATCCTTACTGAAATGACGAATGTAGAAGCGAGAGGCAGAATCACAGAACATTGCCTTGGCCTATACAACGATGCCCAGGAAGCGGCATTTAAGGAAATTATCCAAGAGGTGCATAAATACGATGCGAAGATTGGTATCCAAATTGCTCATGCAGGAAGGAAATCAACGATTAAAAATGGAGACATTGTCGCCCCCTCAGCTATTCCATTTTCAGATGAATCTCCTGTCCCACGTGCTTTAGAGAAGGATGAAATAAAAGAAATCGTCGAGCGCTTTGCAAATGCAGCTAAAAGAGCTGTCAGGGCTGGCTTCGATACCATCGAGCTTCATGGAGCACACGGTTATTTATTGCATCAATTTATGTCGAAAAGCTCAAATAAAAGAACAGATGAATACGGGGACCCTACGAAATTTTGCAATGAAGTTATTCAAGCTGTGAAAGCTGTCATGCCAGCAAGCATGCCACTGATCATGAGAGTCTCAGCGATTGAGTACAATCAACCAGCAGGCTATACATTTGCAGATATGCTCCGTTACTGTTCTGAGTTTAAAAAGCTTGGTGTCGATCTATTTGATGTATCGACTGGAGGGAACTCTCCAAATAGACCAGCTGTTTATCCTGGTTATCAGGTTGAATATGCAAATCAAATAAAAGAAAAATTACAAGTACCTACAATGTCTGTAGGGAGTTTAGAATCTCCCCAGGTTGCAGAAATGGTTTTACAAGAGGAGCGTGCAGACTTAATTTGTATTGGCAAGGCTATGTTAAAAAATCCGCACTGGGCAAAGGATGCTGCAATCCAGCTAGGCGAAAAGATACAATTGCCTGGTGTATATGATCAGGGGTACTAATATGAGATTCACGATAATAGGAGCGGGAGCAATAGGTGGAGTGATTGCAGGCTATTTAGCCTATCAGGGGAACAATGTAACAGTGGTCGATATCAATCAGGAGCATATAGATGCAATTAATAAAAAGGGACTTACAATTGAAACTGCTCAGGAGCCAATCGTTGTTCGTATGGATGCAATTACATTCGATCAGTTAACAAAAATGGCGGATAAGCAGGATGTTGTTATCTTAGCTGTGAAGTCACAGCATACGGAAAACGTTATGAACCAAATCAAACACTTAGTCGGAGAAAATACAGTTGTCATCTCCATGCAGAATGGGCTAAATGAACAGATCATTGCAAGCATTATTGGAAACAAACGAACGATTGGCTCGTTTGTTAACTTATTTGCTGATTATATAGAGCCTGGACTCATTCAATACGGTGGAGTGGGAAGCTTATACATCGGAGAATTAGATGGAGCAAGCACTGTTCGCATATTAGAAATTCAAAATAGGTTAAAAGCGTGGGGAAATGTCCAGGTTACCTCAAATATTTTTGGCTACTTATGGAGCAAGTTAGCGTACGGTGCGATTCTTACAGCTACAGCCACAGTAGATGAAACGATGGAACATTTAATTGCGGATCATCAGAACCGAGAGTTATTTGTGGAAATTGGCACGGAGGTTTTACAAGTAGCGGAGCAACTTAATATCCAGGCAGAAGCATTTGATGATTGGGACCCTGCGATTGTTTATAGCCCTAATAAGGAAAGAAATTGGTATGTGATTCACGCTCAATTTGATGAATTAGTAAAACGGCTCCAAACGTATAAGAAAAAGAAAAGTGGTATTTGGAGAGATCTGGCCGTTCACAAAAGAAAAACAGAGGTATCCGAGCAATTGGAGCCAGTAATTGAAAAGGGGAAGCAATTTAAGCTAGAATTGCCCCTAAATCGCAAGCTGCTTAAAATGATAAAAGAATTGGAAAGTGGAAAACGCGAAATGGGCTACCATAATTTAAATGAACTGAAGGCATTAATCGGAAACTAGACGGCGTACTTTAACAACTGTCGGTCATGATTTAATATAGAAAAACAGCTTCCATACAGGTTGGACAAAATCTGTATGGAATGTTTTTTTACTTATCTCCCCATCATCCATTAGTAAGATAACGGAATCACCACTCAATGAAAAAATAAGTTTAGGTTAGTTTTACACCTTTTGTAAAGAAAGCGTTATAGGGTTATAGCAGCTAATTAAAAGAAAACTTCCAGCAATAATAAGACACCCATTAAAGTACTTTCGAACATTGGATTAAAGTTTAAAACAGCACTTGCACATGCAAGGATGAACGTTAACATCATTAGACTTGCAAGATGGTATATCCGCTTTTTGTCAAAGGCCTTTCTTGCATTATAGTATTTATGAGTTTATAAATATCTACTTTGTATCTTCATCCTTGCTTGTAACTTCTTAGGTTTCTGATTGCCAGCTCCTTCATATACTGAATATATCCCGGCTGAGTTTCTATAGTTTTCTTTGTAAGACCATCACCATATGTAAGCGTCAAATAAAGTCCATCTATTTTTTAGGTGGGCTTTATTTGACGCTTACTGCTAAGGGGCTTTTACTATTTGTGTTATTTATTATATTGAGGCACTTCTTTCAATCTTGATTAAAGGTAAATCACTCGGGCGCATGGGAATTTGATATCTACGAACTATACGAAGCCGACCTGGTTAGATAACCTTGTTCAACTATCGCACCCATTAGCACAATAAAGGGAATTAAGTGTTCACTAAATCAGATTAATGAATAATGACATTGCCTACATATTGAGCTTTTCCAGCCGAATTGACATATTCAACTACTAAAACATAATTCCCTGTGTTTTGTGGAAAACGAAATTCTCTTGATTCATCCAATTCAAGCTCGATTCGTTCGTTATCTTTTAACAAGGAAACTGTTATCTTTGAATCAGCCCAAATATCTCCTCCACCACCATTCTCTACGTTCTCAGTGAGATCCAATAATACCTTTCTACCTGAAGGGAAATCTATTGTATTTAATGATGATGCATATTCTTCAATATCTTCTATTGTCCGTTGTACACCCATACTAGCTGTATTCCAACTGATATTTGCCTCAGTAAGCCGAACATGGGAATCATCAATATACAATAGGGCAATTGGAACTCCTCCATCATAATCTTCACCAATCGTATCTTCAACTTGGCCAGTATTTTCATTTGAATAGATTATTTTAGCCAGAACTGGCATGACTACGCCCAAGAGAAACAAAGCAATGACAACGTAAAGGATGGTTCCAGCTATTAGCACAATCCATTTTCTTTTCTTGTAGGATTGGTACCAGTAATTAACCCCCCAGATGAGCAGCATTGTAATAATATAACCAAATATGAGACCGTAGGGTTGGGGGCCTGGGCTGATATTTACCACAGAGAAAAATGCAATAAAACTAATAAATCCGAATAAGAGCCAATTGACAACATGCTCAACAATTTCATAAATATTATCATTGTTTTTCATTGAATCCCCACCCCCTTAACTGAAAAAATCATTAGGTTTGTTATCGTCGTTTTTTGAGCTATTCTGCCCATTACAACATTATATTCAACAAAAAGAACGTTAACCCTACTGGATTAACGCACCCTTTAGTGCAACAGATTTAGATTTCCATATTTCCCATTTCTTTTCATCACTTTTAAAAAGGATAGAACTAAACTAATTATACCAATAGTAAGAAAGGTAAAAGTAAAATATTTCCCCCCTATTGTCGGTGAGTCAGAGACCATTATTCCGAGCAAAACGTGAATCACACCAAAAGAAAGGAGGAAAATGCTCATTTTATTTGTGTCATTTTTTAATAGTAAGTACCCACTTAAAATCAAAATATAAGATAGGCTTAATATCATCAATATAGGATATATAGGATTAAATTTAGCAGCGTATATAAAATGGTCTAATTGTGATATATCTGAACTATTTGCAATCCATCCATTGAATTTTTTCGAGAAAAATGCAGTGTATTTCCATTCCCACGGGTTCTCCCTTATCGCACTTCCTTCATACCAAGCAGCAAATGTTGAAAAAAACAATAGTATCGATGCTAATGAGTATTGTATTATATATTTCACACTTAACCCTCCCACTTTTATTATTTCTAGTTTAATACGTACGTTATTTTTAATATCACTTCTCATTAGTAAAATGGCGTTCCTGTATATTGTATTAACTCACCCAATCATAAGTAAAATTATTCACACAATTGTTTAAAATTTATTTAATAGGTTATCCCTTTATTAGAAAATACATCTATTTCATATTTTGCTAAATCATCCTTAGACAGGTTATCTTGTAAATATTTTTCCACGTTCGATATATCAGTTTTATCATAAACATCTATGGCAATTACAGGGGCTCCATCGCTGGGATCCTGATATTTACCGATTTCAGAACTCTGAACCTCATATTTATCCCATACAGAATCAACAACTGTCTTCGTACTGTACGGCTCACTTTGTCCATTCCAAAACAATGCTGAAATTATAACAACAATCACCAAAATGAATATTCCTATCTTATACTTTTTACGCATTTTTATCCCCCATCGTTCTAACTTTAGACTGTAACTACATCATAAAACGACTGATTGCTAGATGCAACCACTCTTTCACTAACTCCTTTTTTGACCAACAAAACATATGAATCTCAAAATATGCTCGATTATAACGCACCTTTGTTTATTAATGTATTTGAATATTCCTGTTTTACTAATTTAATATAAAATATCCCGTCACGAAAAAACAGGATGTAATGAGTTATAGTTACAATTCATTAGATCCTATATCTTAATTAAATAGGTTTGTCTACCAGCTAACACACTATTCCCTATTTCTCTTTCTCAGACCTTATTTGTTTTAACTGATCTATATGTATCGTAAACTCTCTTTTCTTGTTTACCATCACTTACTTCCCGTTCACTTGCCTGAGCACCCACAACAGCCTTAATGTTAGCCAAATTTTTTAATGCTGTTGAAATGGAGGTATTTATTGAATTCGAATTTTCCCGCAGGAAACTATTTTCCCTTTGTATAGATGATACAATAACGTTATTGATCATCATTGCTATTTCGTAAACTTTAGCAAAATTAATATAGTAAATATTAAACATTCCAGTACTTTTTTTCCTTTTGACTCATAAATTGCACCTCGGCTTCCATCGTTTTGCTGATTAATCCACATAGTTGAATTCCACTAATTTAGATGTCCTCCTACGACGTTTAGAAAAACACATCTATTTCCAAATTTTCCTCTCTTATACCAAGCTCTTCTTGCTCTTTCTCTGAAATATCGACTTTTCACCATTAGTATATTTACGTAGGACTGCTTCAACTTTTATCACATCATATATTCTCCGATCAATAGCTTCTATAACAACAGCATCCAACTTAGTTTCCATAATTCCTTTACCAACTTTTCTTAATAAAGTTTCAGTTTCAATCAAGTTCAATTTCAAGTACAATGCAATACGAAAGACCATTTTTGTAGGAATCTCCCCCGACCCATTTGTATACCTACTAAGAATAGGCCCCTTTATTAAGCTACGTCTTGATATAGTGGCTTGCGTTACATCCTTTTCATACATTAATCTATTCAAATACTGACGAAAGTCTTTCTCTTCATCTTTTGTATTTCTATTAACCACCTTTTCAAATCTCGTAAGACTCATTCTTGAAAACGTATGTCCAAATCTTGCTTGGATTTCCATGTCAGGTTCGATATTACGTTTATATTCTTTTCGAATTCGTTCTAGCTTTTTGGTTATTTCTTCTGTATCAAAAAGAAGTTAAACATTCATAAGCATATTATTCAATCCTTCATTCAATTTCATTCCTCCGATAACTTGCAATCCGATTATAAAATAACATCCAACTACTTATAGATAGGTTTGTTTATCATACTTTTATACTAACATTATACTGTATTTACCACAATTTCCCTTTATAATTTCAACTATTACGTAAAGATACAATCTGAAAAAATGGCTCATCACCAAAATCTATGGTTGACGATTAAATAACACCTTGCATGTAAGCCCAATTACATTCAACTAAAATACGGTTCTCGTATACATCTCGATTACGTGTGAAAAAATGCCGGCGCTGTATCGCTTTTATCTTATTGTGACGTCCTTCCACAACAGCGTTTGTAAAGCGGGTGATAGTTGATCATTTCAGTTTCCCAGTTTTTAATCGTTCGGAGACAGAATTCAACTGCTTTATGCTGGATACGATGCCTTTGTCGATACCATTGTTCTAGGGTTTGTTTGGCTTGCTCTGCGTTTAAGCTAAATCGTACCAGTCAATAAAAGCTTCTTTCCATTCATAGACGGCTTTTAATTGGCTATCATAGTTTAAAAGGGTACGAACCATTGTCTGGTCTTCTTTGGACAAAGCATCATAACGTGTTTCCAGCAGCTGATGATGGCGCTTCAATTGTTTTCTTGCCTGTGTAGAAAGTTTTCTTTGCACCTCTTTTCGGACGGCATGCATCGCATCAGTCACATAACGATTGACATGGAATCGATCGGCAATCCGAATCGCTTAAGGGAAGGTTTCTTTGACAAACTTGTCATAGGTATAACTTAAGTCCATCAACACAGCGACAGGGTTTAATAGATGCACATAGGAAGATGTTTGTTGAAACGCTTGTAAGTCTTCCTGTTTCCGCCCAGGAATAATATCCAGCATGTTGCCGCCTTTTAAATCATGAACACCTGTATTGTAGGTATGCCCTTTTCGTACGGCAAAATCATAGATGCCAAGTACCAGCTGTTCACGCTGGATAGCATCTTGAATGCAAGTCATTTGTGTATGCTTCCGTTCTGCTTGAAGTCCGTTTTTAAAACACCTTTCCGCTGTGGAATAAGGGACGCATTGAAAGGCAGACATGGATTGTTGTAACCGTCACGCCTTGTCCTTGTTTCATCAACTGATGCTGAAAAGCTTTTGTATACCGTTTTTCAGCTGAACGAATGCATATTGCCAAAGGAAATGAGCCCTACATTGCTGGCATTCCATATTCACTGCTGGAACCCAAAGAATGGTTCGCCAGTTTCCCAATAGTAAATGGCAGACATGGCGGTGATATAATACACCATCCCGATGGATATCATGACTGCCACAATACGGGCACTATTGAACGCTGTATCGACTCAACAGACAGATACACAACACCTGTTTTGTCATCAAATAATATATTTTTTACGTTTACTTCTGGAAGTTGAATCAATTTATTGATATAGTGAAATTGCACCGGTAACACCTCGCTATTTTGGTTGTTGGTACTTTCAATATAGCAGGGTTACGGGTGTTGGACTTATTACCATATTTAACCTAATTTGTTAATAGATTTTGGTGAAGAGCCAGAATAATTTATATAATAAAACGTATCCCTTTAATCATAAAAGGCTTATATTTTAAACTAAACCGCTACCTATTTATGATACGGTTCACCGTAACGATCTAAAGGTAGCTAATAAAATAGATATATCAAAACATAGTGGTGTCGAACACATTGAAGGATTTTTCACTTGTTTAATTTCCAGGAAAAAACATTGATGATAATGGATAAGTATGTGGATTTGGGGGAGTTTGATAATTATTCAGATGAAATTAATAGATAAAGAGGCTGGGACATAACTATTCTAATATGAATTAAATCCGAACAAAACTGCTAACTAGCTCCGGGAATATACGGAGACTCCAGCAGGAGGCCGGCTAAGTACGGTCACGTCCTGTGACCAACGCCGGCACTAGAACCTCCTGTTCGTCGGCCGGCATCGGTGAGACCCCGCAGGGCGGCAGCCCGAGGAGGCTCACCAGCCGCCTGCGGAAAGCGTAGTATATTCCCGGAGCGGTTGTTGATGCTCTTTCTTATCATTTGTTCGGATTTATAACCATACTAAGAAGTTATGTCCCAGCCTCTATTTACTTTGGAACGTTAAATGGTTTAAGTTCCAACAAAGATGCTAACTCGTTAAAAGATTCAACTAATTCATTGTAATAACCAAATGTCCATTGCATACTGCGATTTATTTCTCTACTACTAGTAAATTCTCTACTAAACTGACTTGCTTTTTCAAAAAAAATATCGTATTCATTATGGGATAAAATGTCATTTTGTAGATAATAAGATTTCATAGTCATGATAGTCGAATACGCCATTGAATGATAACCATACAATGCCTGTTCATTTATTTGCCCTCCGTCCAATTCATCTAATAATAAACGATATACTCTTTGATAATTAATCATGGATATAACAGCAAATTCACTAATATTTTCTTTATGGTAAGCGAAGTTATCCAATTTTCCACTCCCTTCTAATTTTATCTTAACAAAAGTGGGACAATTCCTGAAAGACAGTTATAAATTTTAGAGTTAAGGGATAGGTGCTAAATTAGATTTATAATCACTTAAAAGTATAAAATCCCGGCTAGACATATCTTTATACCGCAAAAAAATAATCATTCTTAGCTATCGCATGCCCATGGTAGATGTCTACTTTTACCAGCAATACTAGCCACTCTTCAAAATTATTGTATGTTACGTTAATAAACCCAAGATGGATATTAAACACATAAGCTATGTAACTGAGATATTTAGAATTGTACTTCTAATCTCTTTAACATCTCAAAAGTATTTACGTAATTAACCCCAAATTCCCTACAAACAACGGGGATTAGTATTCTACTTTTAGTATGGGGATTATAAGTCTCATGTGTTACTAAAGTATACCCTTTTGCCATCGAGTATGCTATTAACCACGCATCAGCATTTCTAGCAAATTCCTCTTTGGCGGCATCTTTAAAATGACCATTACTAAAAGCCCATTGCTGAATCTTAGCATAATTTAGTAATACATCTTGAGCATCTGTTCTTTCAAAAAAGTCTCTAAAGTTTTCCACAGTCCACTCGTGTAGTTGATCTGGCTCTTCATCATTCGGATTAATAATTTCATGTTGTATTTTGTCTATACTACATACCTTAGATTCATCTGCTAAATTTAATAGAGTATTCCAAAAGCTCGGTGCGATATCGAATGAGTAGTATCCTTGGTAAGCACCTATAAATACGTTAGCGTCGAGAACGTACAATGCTATACACCCCTTTCTTCCATAAAGTTCATATACCTTTCAAAGGTAGTCCTTTTTAATCCTGTAAGATTGTATGCATCTGTATACTGTAATGCACCTGATTTTGTTTCGTAATTTATAACTCTAGAAAATAAACTTCCTAACCTAATTCGTGTATTGTTATAGAAGTTTCCTCCGCTAGGATTTGCAGGGCCTAAATCCCTTTGAATCTCTTCTATGTAACTATGGTAGAACCTAAAAAACTCTGCTCTAGTTATAATATTTAAATCTAACGCTCTCCTGCCAATCACTATTGGGCTAACTTTAAATATATTTGCTAATGTTTTATAGACCTCTCCATCTCCGTAATGAGAATGCCATGCACTTTGAAAAGCATCCATTGGACATAAAAACTCTGCAGCTGCATTATTACACAGTACTTCTGCGTCTTCATTAACCCTATTTAAAGGATGCGCCTCAACTACAGCACTTGAACCAATGGCAATATGTGCAATCTCATGGATTAGTGTGAATATTTGAGCAGATTTTGCGTCTTTTCCATTTATAAAGATTAGAGGGGCCATATTATCAACTAAAACAAATCCTCTAAACTCTTCAACATCCAACGGTCTTTGAGTGTTATAACCTACTATTCCATTTATCATAACCATGATCCGCTTTCTTTCACAACGATCTGTTAAATAATTTAGTGCGTCTTGATAAGTTTTTTGACTTTTAGCCCACTCAGAATCTATTTCAAGAATTTGGTTAATTTTTTCTGTTAACTCCCTTACTGACGTACCCTTATATGAACCGACAAAAGATAAAGTATCTCCAACATATCTTTCAAAGTAATCTCTTATGAAATCCTGTCTACGTTGCATCATATGTAATGTTTCTATCAAGTCTGGGCTAGGCTGTTCTCTTCCACCATCTTCTATCGTCCTATAGTGAGGTATCGGTAATTCCTCAACTGGTGGGTGTTCAAGAAAAAAGTATCCCAAAGGAGTAGACGTTGCCTTTGCAAATTCCTCTAATTGTCTCAATGTTGGTTGTAGTTCTCCTCCAAGCCAATCAGATAATTTAGTAAATTTATTATGTAAGTACTCTTGTCTCATTGATCTATTATATGCCCACTCTATTAGCTCAGCTTTTACAGGAGCCCTATTTGCCATTTTCTCACCTCCTCATTTGGGGTTACTGTTAGTAATATAATTAGGAAAACCTTTATCAAATTCACTTTTAGATCAATTGTTATATAGCTATATTATGTAATTCCTTAAATTTAAAATAATAATTATTATTAAACAAGCATTTAGTATAATAGGGAATGTTATATTTCATAATTGTGTAATTTGACTGTTCTTTTTGTAAAAGAAGCAGAAAATATCATTAAAACTAGAACCTACTTATAATTAATTATACAATGTAACAAGATTAGGTCAAATAGCAACTACAAAGGAATCTGATATTTTTCAAATATACGAGATCATTTAAAATAGGTAGGTTAATTTAAATGTCAAAAGATATTATACTTACTTGTCCACATTGTGGGAACAAAACTCTTATGAAATTGTTACATAAGTATGAAAAGGAAACATCAATACCTATTAAGCATGATGAACTTTTTCAGGCAAGTGATACATTTGAGGTATTTGAGTGTCCGGTTTGCGGGGGATTTAATTATTCCACATTCATATGAACTCTGAGGAATCATACTCACAATATTATAATACATATGAAGATGGAGAAGTATTATACCCTACAAATGAGAGGTTAAATTTAAGTAGCTTACCACAAGTCATTAGAAGTGCATATGAATCGGCTTTAAAAGTACAAAATATTGATAATACAATTCGTATAATTGCCCTTAGAAGAACACTTGAGATGGTATGTAAGATAATGGAGCTATAAAAGGTAAGCTACATCAAAAACTTAATGAATTACAACAAAGGGAAATTCTGCCACCATTAATGGGTGATATTTTCAAAGGTAATAAAGGATTTCGGAAATATGGCAGCTCATGGAGACCCTGTAATCTTTGATAGGTACTTGGTTGAAGGGGTGTTTAGATTTACGAATAAAATATTAGAATATATTTATATCCTGCCAAGGGAAATGAATAGAACAAGGCATGAAATAGAGTTGTTGACTGGTGAATCATAATGAATTAAGTAGGGAAGATGTTATCTCATTTCTCTTACACCACTAAAACTATGGATCACGTATTCAGCATTTCAGTCTGAGGATTGAAGATATTAATAATTTTTAAAATCCTTTACTTTGACGTTAATGCTACTATGATAGTTACTTACTCTGTAATTTACGTTATACCCCCAATGAAAAAGTGTTGAGGAGTAGAAAACGACAAGTTTTCTATCTCCCCTTGTTAACTAAACCTCCGCATATTCTGAGGCCTTCCTAAATTCAACACCTGTATCGAGTGCTTCAAAATGTTTTTCACCACAACGGATTTTAGCTCTTTCGTTCGGACGTAATTCCTGTTTTGTTGTGTCGCCTTTTGTTTCTACAATAAAGTAGAGCTTCTCTTTACCAAACTCTTCTTTCAACAGTGCCCAGTCTGGATTGTAATCACCAAGAGGTGTAGCTACTTTGAACCATGATGGTAGTTTGATATAGAATTTAACGTCTTGGTCCTTTTCAAATTGTTCCGCGAATTCTCTCTCTACTCCCGAGTCGCAAATGGTATAGTTATATAGCGTCCTTGCATCTTCAGATTTGACCACGTCACTCTCATAACTTTTTATCAGTTCATCTTTCAGGAAAAGACTCTGATCGTACACAACTTCCTCTTTCATCCGCTCATATTTAATGCCGTCCACCATCATCTCTCTCTTTGCTGCGTTTAAGATACGAGCAGTCTCCATCATGTACATTTGCGGGTTGCGCTGGAAATCTCGTAATGTATTACTTCTTTTTAACGTTTCGATGATTGTCTGGCGTGTTAAGTTCGTTTCATTTTGTAAATAAGATAGAATATCGGGAGCCTCTTTATATCTGGCATCGGATACCGCAAAACTGGCGAAGCCTTCTTTTGCCACCTCAATACCGGATGCCTTGCTTTCTAGTTCTGCTTTGAAATATTGTAGCTTCGCAATACGTACTTCTAAGTCTTCCGATAATGTCTTAGCTGCTTCCTTAATAAATTTCTCTGTATCAAAATTTAAAGAATAGGTTGTCCGGTATTTGATTTTATCCCATAGTTCTAAGAACGGTTCTGCCAATGCCTCTTTCTGCACTTTAACCGTCACCCGTTCTCCACGGTCTTTAATATTAACTTTACTGCTGTCGAACTGCGTTTGGATCCGGTCACTGATTTGTTCAATGATAGTATCACTAATAGCAGCAATATCATCCGGTACCTCTAGCGTTCCTTCTTTCATAGCACGCGCCAATATTTCCGTACCTTTATTTTGTGAATTGAGATACTCCTTTTCTTTGAAAAAACGAACAAGTCTTTTTGAATGATCTTTACCAAGTACCTCTTTCAATCCTGTATCTTCATCATGTCGAATGATAATTGTACTAAATATATCGTCTTCAAAAACACCGAAAGTCATGCCGTCTTCTTCGTATTCTTTCTGCAACCCACGGGCAAATTCCTCGTAGCTTTCATTTGCCATCACTGTCAAAGTGTTCACATCGAACCCTGGAACACGATCACCTTTTTGATTAACAGCGATTCGAAGTCCACGCCCAATTTTCTGCCGCTTTGTAATCGTATCTTGTGATTCGATCAAAGTACAAATTTGGAAAACGTTAGGGTTATCCCAGCCTTCTTTTAATGCTGAATGGGAAAAAATAAATCGAAGCTTGTTTGCACGTTTCGTTTTTCCCTTTTTCTCATCATAAAATGTAAGAAGTTCTTCTTTGTCTTTCATGATGATTTCATATGCTGTTTCATCATCAGCACTAGATCCACCTGTATTCTTGAACTTCTTGCCACTCTTATCAGCAGCGAAGTAGCCATCATGTACTTCATTTGCTGGCACATGATAGTCTCGTAATCCTTTATAACGTGGATTTTTTAATGCATCTGTATATTCCTCTTCAAATATTTTAGCATACTCTCCCGGCAACGGATTATTGTCTTTATCATATTGACGATAATTTGCAACATTATCGATAAAGAAAAGACTTAAAACTTTAATCCCCAACTTATTTAGCCGTAGTTCACGGTCTAAATGTTCATCAATCGTTTTGCGAATTTGCCCACGCTTAATTTGTTTGTCTATTGCATACATATCACTCAGTCGAACGAAAGAAGGTTCACCAGAAAACTCGACATATTCATTACCTGGTTCGGCAGATAAGTTCTGTACAAACCCTATTTTTTCATAAGCAGCAATCCGCTTCGATTTTACGTAAAGTTCGTCTCCTTGTTTTAATTTCACTTCTTTTTTAACGACATCATTATTAGACTTCACATACATTTCGACTGTCGCCGTAATACCCGTCTTTAAAGATTTAACATTAATCAAACGAATATGGGCATCGTTTCCATATGAATCATTGCGAATACCTGCAACTTCAATCTGTTTGACGAGCTTTTGCTGATAGGATTCTACAGGTCCAAGCTTGTAAAGCAGTGGATAGTTCTTATTCCGATGTGTTGCTGAATATCGAAATACTGTGGCTGGTTTTAAAGCTTTAATGGCTGCTTGGGCATTTTTTGTATTATCAACACTTTGTGGTTCATCAATAATAACAACTGGGTTAGTTTCTGCAATTAGGTCAATTGGAGCTACACCACCCATATCTTCAATATCATCACGATAAATGATATTCTTTGTTCCTCTTTCTTGACGATTTGAGAAAGCTTGTATATTGATAACCATTACTTCGATATTGTCATTTTCAGCAAAACCTTTTACTTCCCCTAATCTTGAACTGTTATAAGCAAATGCATTGTAAGCTTTGTCTTTCAGCATTGGCCTAAAAACGTCCTTTGTAATTTGATATGTCTTCATAACGCCTTCGCGAATAGCTACAGAGGGTACAACAATTACAAACTTCTTAAAACCATATAACTCATTTAACTTAAGAATAGATTTCAAATAAACGAACGTCTTCCCCGTACCTGTTTCCATTTCAATATTAAACTGTGGAAAGGGGTCTGAAAGTTTGTCAGACGTTGGAATCGCATTATCAATTTGGATTTGCTGGACATTTTGTAGCATCTTAGCTGGTTGATAAATGATATTATTTGCAACACCATATTCGGTAATCAAGTTTCCATAAGGGTCATTATTTGTAATCGTAAAGCGTGATTGACGAATCTGGTGTCCTTCAAATACTCTCACAACTGATTCAATTGCATCTTCTTGATACTGCAATTCTTTAAATTGAATTTGCAATGTACTCACCTCTTTCCTAGATAGTCATAAGCTGTTCGTCCTGATAGCCCGCATCTTCTAATAGTTTAAAGCAATTCAGCTTTTCCGAGTCATTGCCACGGAAACCGTAATCAGCAAAGACAACTGAGCTTGTCTCAATACCATAATCGTTTCGCTTGTCAATAATTGCTTGAGCAATTGTCATATCAATATTGTCATCCAAACAAATGAATAGGTTACCGAATGCAATATCATATATATTTTTCCCGTCTACCTGAAAGGTGTTTACAGGATAAGTTAACTCGAGACCATACTTAAGCATGATTTCATAAACAACATCCAGCTCAGAACGGTCTGGTACAAACATATTGTCATAGTATCTCATCTGTTCTTCTAATTTATCAAAATCAACGTTCCATTCACGGATGTTCGACTTATCTAATTTCAGTACCTTAAATCCAATATCGAGATGTTCAGCTGCCCCAGGATGTTCTTCAATGATTTGTTCACCTGCTCGTCGGATACGTTCCTGGCCAATTGCTGAAATGTCTTTATAACCTGTATTATATGCTACGGAGTTTTTATCGGTTTGCTCTGGGAGCTGAACCATAATAAACTTTCTTGTTCCTTTATCCTGTGCATTTAAATCCATTACCGCATGAGCTGTAGTAGATGAACCAGCAAAAAAGTCTAGTATGATACCTTCTCTGTCATCTGATAAATGTATTGCTCTTTTAATTAATTCAACCGGCTTAGGTGTATCAAATGGAAGAGTGTTATCGAAAAGGTCCTTAATAACTTTATTTCCCTCTCTTGTAGTACCTACGTCTTTTCCGAACCATATAGTTTCAGGTGCCCTTCCCTCCAAATTTTTCAAGTAAATCTTTCTTATTATACCTGTCTCATCTTTATTAAAAGAAATTTCGCCAGTTCTAATTTTCTCTTCAATCGTTTCTCTGCTCCAACGCCAGCCCTTTTCAGGAGGTTCTATTACTTTACCTGATGGACTTATAATGTTATATATTAAATTAGGTCTATATAATGCATTTCTAACGTCTCCCAAGCGCCACGGTCCATTTGGATCGTTATCAGGATTAGAATACGCTTTATTATGTTCCTCTGTTCTTTCTAAAGCTCCCAATTTCAATTCAGGAGATTTTGAATATACTAAGATATGGTTATGATGAACTGAAAACTTTCCCAAATAACCTTTCGGTTGAATACTGTGTTGCCATACAATATTGGCTAGGAAATTTACTTCACCAAAAATCTCATCACATAACTTCTTCAAATTATAAACTTCATGGTCATCAATACTTATAAAAATAACTCCATCATACTTAAGAAGGTTTCTCGCTAATTTCAACCTAGGATACATCATATTAAGCCAATTGGTGTGTTTTCTTCCATTAGTTTCTGTATTGGTTTTTAACTTATTTCCATTCTCATCTACTTGCCCCGTTTGCTCGAGGTAATTTTGAATATTATCCTTAAAATCATCTTCATAAACAAAATCATTACCCGTGTTATATGGCGGGTCAATAAATATCATCTTAACTTTACCGTTATATGATTTTTGTAGTAACTTCAATACTTCAAGATTGTCTCCTTCGATATACAAGTTTTCTGTCGTATCAAAGTTTTTACTGGTCTCTTTATCAGGCCGAAGCGTTCCTTTGGAGGGCTGTTGCGCTCCTAAAAGTGCCTCTCTTTTTCCGTGCCATTCAAATCTATATCGTTCATTCCGGTCATCAACTTCTTTCCCTAGTACCGTTTTTAACATATCAAAGTCGATCCTACCTTCAGTAACAACTTCCGGAAATAGCTCTTTTAATTTTTCAATATTTTCTTGGGTTAAATCTGGTGAGCTTGATGGAATTCGATTATTGTTCATTATATTTCCCCTCGATCATTTTTTCTCTTTTCATTTTTAACTTATTTGCTTCCATTTGCCATTCAATCCGCTTATTCATTTGAGGTTCCTTTTTCGCCTTTGTGATGTATGATTCAATTTCTTTATCTAGTGCTTCGATTGCTTCAAGGTGAGCTGTACCTTTCGCTAACCCCAATTCAGCATCATACCCGTATGTTTCCTTTAGTTCAATGCGTACTATCTGCTGTAGCAGGTTTTCATAAAATACCTTTAAATGATACTTTTCATTCTGGCTAAATGCCCAACTCTTCAAATATTCTCCTTCATCTATCTCAGGATTTGTGCTATATACCTTTTGCATTTTAAGTAAGCCAGTCTTTTCAACCTTTTGATGGATAGCCCCTATCCATTTCGTTTTATAAGCTGCGATAAATCGTATGAATAGAGGATAAGGCATAGCATCTGCTAGTATTTTGTAAATCCGCTTTGTCCATTTCAAGTCTTTCACCTTAATTTGAAAAAAGTGTATTTCTTGATAAACAGTTACGTCATCCTCATATACAGGAATGTTCGTTGTTTTAGTGTTAATCGTTGCCAGAAGACGTACACCGTGGGTTTCCACTACTTCCTGAAAAAACTTCTTATCATTCACGGTGAACCTAGGTGCCAATCTATTAAATGGAAAAGTACGCAGGACATGTGTTTCTTTGGGCAGTTCAAGTGCCTTTAGTATTTCTTTTTCTTCCATCATGCCTCCCCCTTTATGATGAAAAAGGAGATTAGTTCTAACTCATCGAAGTCTAGGTCCATTTCCGCCTGCACAGAGGTTCCACCGGGAGTAAAGAAACTATCAAACGCATCACTTTCAGTCTTGTCCTTCACAATATCAATGGATTGCCGTAGCAAATTAGTATATTGCTGCATATTTTCACCATCATTAGTCTCTTCATTAAATTGTTTGACTAAGTTAGTGAACGGTTCTTTTAGACCAAGTGATAGTTTTCGATAATAGTCAAGTATCTTTTTCGCATTGGTATAATGTAGATGGACTTCTCCTTCTTCTGTTAAGTACAATAAAATATAAGGCGCGAGACTGTTATTCGTCATATCAAAATCAGCTGTTTGACGGAAGCAGAAAATAACCCCTGGCTTTGCATCTGTAAACCCTTGATTTGTTGTCAGTGCATACATTCCCTTTGGAGCCTTTTCCAAGTCACGCCCATGTTCTTTCAATACAGCACTTAAATCACTTTTGAATTCCGCATAAGTCAAATCGGTAATGGATATTGCGCCTGAAACATCTTCAAGATTAACGACCTCATCTTGAAGTTGTTTTAGCTGATTCCGGCGATATTCTATATCGTTCATTTCCTTACTCGATATGTCGAGTATATCCTCTTCACCCGTTGCGGAAGTGCTCAATATCTTCATTCGACCTTTTACTCGATTTTCTAGATTAATATATTCATCAATATCCATTTTTGGCCAAAAGTTTACGAGTTTAATATATGTATTGCGTGAACCGATTCGATCAATTCTTCCAAAGCGCTGAATTACTCGGACCGGGTTCCAATGAATATCATAATTGATTAAATAATCACAATCCTGTAAGTTTTGTCCTTCAGAAATGCAATCTGTTGCAATCAATATATCAATTTCTTCGTGAATATTGTCCGTTATCTTCTCGCGTTCTTTTGAAACGGGGGAAAAGTTTATCAAAATATCATTAATATCTTTTGTTTTTATACCTTTCAATGTTGTCTTATTGTTTCCTGAACCTACTACAAGTGCTGTATGTAAACCCATTCGCTGCAGTTCGTCCGCTAATTGTTCATATAAGTATATCGCTGTATCAGCGAATGCAGAAAAGATGATAATTTTTTTGTTATCAAGGTTAATTGGATTCTCTATTTTTTTCTGAATCAACCCTTTTAGCATATCTAATTTTGCATCTCTTTTTGCGTCGATTTGAGACGAACGCGAGAGTAACTCGGTTAGAACACTTAAATCATGTTCCAAGTCATCAAGCCACTTCACGTGATCGATATCAAATAATTTGATTTTAATCTTGTCACTACCCACAGTAATTGCTTCTAGCATATCGTCATCCATATCTTCTATATCTTCCGCAACAAAAGAATTCATAGTGTGTTGACTATTACTTTTGAGTAAATTAATTGTTTCTTCTAATCTGCTAACTAGTCTTTCGAGTGTCTGGTTGAAGGAATGTATAGAGCTTTCCAAACGCTTAAATATGTTAACTTTCATTAATGCAGCGACAGCAGATTCACGGTCAGTCTGCCTGAATACTCCAGAACCACGTCCAATTTTTGTATCGTAAAGCTCCTCATAATGCCTTCTTTTTGCGGGTAGAATATAATTCATTGGTTTATAGATGCCAAATGTCAATGCTTCAATTAGCTCATTTACCTCATCCATTTCCATGAATTCCTTACGGTTATCAATATCTGCCTTTTTATTATCAGGTTTTAAACGTTCAGGGAATTCACCAATTTCCTCTACGCCATAATACTTTTCGATGTGCTTCCTACTCCTAGCGATAGTAAGTAAATCAAGCAGTTGGAAGTAATCTGGGTCAACCATATCAAGGAAATTCTCTGTTGTGCGTTTTTCATTCGGTAATTCTGACCAACGATTGAAAACAGTCTGCGCCATTCTTAATGTATATTCAATTGATTCAATACCATCATCTGCTAATGCATTATCTCGATCTTCAGTAATAAAAGCGATTTGATTTTTAATATCACTCATTTTATTATTAACTGGAGTAGCAGAGAGAAGAAGTACCTTTGTCTTTACTCCCTTTTTAATGATCTCTTGCATCAGTTTTTGATATCTCGTCAACCGATCTTTTCGAGGATTGTTGTTACGGAAATTATGGGATTCATCAATGACAACAAGGTCATAATTAGACAAGTTGACTGTATCCAGATTGATTTCACCAGAGTATCCACCATCACGACTAAGGTCAGTATGATTCAACACGTCATAATTAAAGCGGTCATCAAGCAGCACATTTCTTTTATCGTTTTGCGTGTACACGGTCCAGTTATCACGTAGTTTTTTCGGGCTTAGAACAAGAACACGATCATTTCTAAGCTCATAATACTTTATGACTGCAAGTGCAGAGAATGTCTTTCCAAGACCAACACTGTCAGCAAGGATACAACCATTATGCTTCTCAATTTTATCGATAATACCGACAACCCCGTCACGTTGAAAGGGATATAGCTTATTCCATATGACTGTATTTTTAAAATTAGTTCCTTCCTTGATGATTTTTTCTCCGTCAAGGCTTTCCAATTCATTTGAAAATATGTTGTACAGTGTTACAAAATACAACCACTCAGGAGAGTTTTCTTTATAGATAAGTTTAAGCTGATTAAGAACCTCATTCGTTACATCCCTAACGTTTTCTTCGTCATTCCATATTTGTTCAAACTCTTTCATGGATTGTTTGATCAATTCCTTATGGTTTAATACAACAGGAAAACTCGCGAAACGATTTGACTCTGTAATACCAAGTCCATCCGCTGTGAATTCAATTTCGGATTGTAAATATAAACTTTCCCTCCCATTTGCCTGTTCAATGAGTAGTTCTTTTGGGAATTGGGTATCTCCGATAATTGTTTTAAATTGTGCTTTGTCTTTTATCCACTTTGTTGCTTCAGCTGCAATATGATTGGATATCATTTTATTTCGAAGCTGGATTTCAAATGAGTTACCATCGAACCTAGGCTGCTCTGCAGCTACATCACGATTCTGACTAATCTTGTATTGTCTTTTTAAATCAGCTTCCTTCTTATAAAATGTCGGCTTTGTATATAAGAATCGAAATTCCTCGCTCTTCTCCAATTCCTCTTTTAATTCATTGTATGCAAACAAACTAAAATACGCAGATGCAATCGCAATTTTAGATCCAGCTTTTATTTCAGCCATTAGTATATTTATAAGTGTGTTTTCTCCCTTATTATCTACCATTTTAAAGTCCATATGACTAGCCCCCAATATAAACATGTCATGAAAGGAGTTCACTAAGTCTATTTTACCAGTTTTTATTATACAGTCCACAATAGCTATGCCACTATACATAGATTAAAAGGTAGACCCCTCACTTCTTTTAATCGGTTTCTCTTATAGGGAGAGAGAAAATGTAAAGTTTTTCTGACCCTACTAGGTATCAGTTTCTATTTATATTCAACTTTCTTTTATTGCACATATCCTAGAATTCAGAAGTCCTAGCGATTCCTGCAGACATAATATGATTACAAACAACTCCCCAGCCATCCTAAGGGATTATATTTTAAAGAAAACCGCTACCTATTTATGGTAAGGTTCTCTATAGTATGTCTAAATGAGGTTTTAGTTCTTTCATATTACAATGCATACTCAACTCCTTAAGTAAATAAAGGTTAGTAAATTTTTTTATTAACTTTAGGTTAACTTCAGGAAAATAAAATTTGTTTTATTAATTCTTGATATTTATCTAATTCTTGATCTACCTGATTATCGAACTCTTCAAAAGACCTCATTACTGAATACTCTACCATTTTTTTGAAAAAGTTTCCTTTTTCATCAAATACTTCACATGGAATGTTTACAATATTATAATGGAAAAGGTTGTTCCTTAAATCAGATTTTAATGGCACAATAGTCTCCCTAGCATTAATTAATTCATTAATATTAGAGTATTCTTTCGTTATTTTTGGTACTTTCTTTGACAATAAATATAAACCTTTTATTGATAATAGATAGGTACAAAACTTCATTCGATAATAAAAATTTCTACGGACTCCTAATATAACCGGAAAAATGATTCTAATAAAATTATTTTGACAATAATAATTATACAAAAATAGTCGCCAATATCTATCTTCTGTATTATTAAAAGCATCAAAACGTTTAGAGTCCTTAAAATAAACGTCTTGGTGAGTAAAATTATCAGTAAGAGAAAAAATCTTATTGGGAGTCTTACTCACTGGATAAATACTTGCTTTGGAAATGTAATTGGCAAGAACTATTCCAAACTCCTTCATCAAAGGACCGATAATTCCCTTATTACCAATATAGAGAGTTTTAATGTTTTTAAACAACTGATAAGTATTTGCATAATCAATATTTTTAAAGTAATATATTCCTAAATCACGTTGACCAAATAATTTTATAAATGCTTTTTGGCTTAAATTATAATTACCAATTAAAAATTCATTAAAAAGGGCTGTGTCGTCTTCTAATTTAGGAATAACTTTATTTCCTTTATACTCTGAGTATAACTTTAAAGCACTACGGTTTTCTTTAATTAATTGTTGTACAGAATTCCCTTTTATGTCGTTGTACCAACTTGAATGAACTTCTTTTGTTCCTGCATGAAAATAATCCAAACCATCACACACAAAGCTTAAATAAGGAATAAGAGATGTTGAAATGTAGGAAATAATCTCAACATCTGAATTCGTTAGTTTATGCATCAATTCATATACTTCTTGTACTTCAATCAATAATTCTTGGTAAGAGATTTGTTTCAACTTGATATTTTTCATTTTACAAGCTACTTCCTTTCACATAGTAAACCTTAAAAGTTATCCATTACATCGGCTAATACTAAAAACCTCATTTACTTATGGTACGGTTCCCCCCTAACAATCCTAAACCCCCGATACACCTGCTCCAACAACACCAACCGCATCAACTGATGAGGAAACGTCAGCTTCGAAAAGGACAGCGCAAAATCACTCCGCTTTCGTACTTCATCACTAATCCCAAGCGACCCGCCAATCACAAAAGCAACCTTACTCTTACCATACGTCGCAAGCTCATCCATTTTCGCGGCAAGACCTTCCGATGTCAGCATCTTTCCTTCAATCTCAAGCGTGATGACATACGTATCGGGTTTAATTGTACCAAGGATTCGTTCGCCTTCCTTACGTTTCACCGTTTCCATCTCCGCTTCACTCATCGTTTCCGGTGCTTTCTCATCAGCCAGTTCGACAATGGAAACGTCAGCATAACTTGAAAGCCGTTTTAGATATTCCTGAATGCCTTGCTTGAGGTATTTTTCCTTTAATTTACCGACAGAAATGATTGTTATTTTCATCTTTATTCTTCCTCTCTATTTCCACGCGTAGTCGCTCTTATTATCTATCATATCCTGTTTCAGCCAAGATAGGAACGCATCCGTTTCATCACGTTTAAAGGTAGGATACGCAGCCGCATCCTCTAAAGTAAAAGAAGACACAACTGCTTTTACATTCTTCACTCTATCAAGGAGATGCCGGTCCTCTTTCTCTGACAAAAGTACTAGCTTAGGAAATGGTTGATCCTTAAATCCTTCCACGATGAGTACATCTATTTTCATAAAAGCATAGAAATCAATCAGCTGCTCCAACGATAAATCAGGAGCTGAAAATTGAAAAACTCCTTCTCCTTCGACTCCTGCGATAGCCGCTCCGGCCTTGCGATGTTTTTCACTATCGGTATTACTAAATCCAAGGGGGATGCCACCATGCCCATGGTGCTTAAGGGAACCTACTTTTAGACCTATTTCTGTGAACATTTCAATTATTTTGGTCGAAAGGTTTGTTTTACCGCTATTTTTGTATCCGGTAATTTGAATGATTCTCATACTGTTTCCCCTCCAGATTCCTGCTGTAAAGCTATTTTCCCTTTAGTTAAAGAAGTATTTTGTTTACTTTTATTAAAAACGGTTAATATACATAGTATCACTTTAAAGGAGTGATGCGTTTATCGCGGACCTGAAAGATAGATTGGTGGTCCAGATTGAGAATAAGCGATTGAAAATGTACGAGGCCTATACGAATGATGCCACTTATGAAAAACTAATAAATATATCACAGGAACTTGACCAATTGCTTAATCAATTAGCGACACTCAATCAAAAGAGAAAATAAGAAAAATAACTTCGTTGTAGGAATCATGTAACAGACTAGAGAATCGGCCTACATAGAAAATAAACCGAACAAACATCTTGATTTGTTCGGTTTTTTTCCTGCCTATTTTTCAACTCCATGACAAACTTGGAAAACTGACAGGTATGTATTACTATTTTACAATCTGCACTTTCCGAATGGTACGATCTTCTACGTTGAGGATTTTAAAGGTAAGATTGTCGCGTTCGAGTGTGTCGCCGGCCTTTGGAAAGTCTTTGAACTCACTTAGTAAGTAGGCGGCAAGGACATCTTCTTCCTCTGGGATTTCGGTCTGGAATATCGTATTTAAGCGGTGCAACGTGACTTTCCCGTCACAGACTACTTTCGTCGGTGTGAGCTTTTCAATCAATGCTTCACTTTCCTCATCCATCTCATCATGAATCTCAAGTCCAATCATTCCCTCAATAATATCCTCGTGGGTGATGATACCCTCTGTTCCGCCATATTCGTCCAGCACGATGGCTAAATGTCTGCGCTCTTTCGTCATCATTCGGAAAATCTCCTCAATCGGCTGAAATTCATAGACGATTAGTGGTTCGGAATCAATAAATTCCTCCAATTTTCGGCTCGGGTTCACAGACCAAGAGAGTAAGTATTTCGTATGCATGATTCCGACAATATTATCGATATCTTCATCATATACGGGAAAACGGGTAAATCGGTTATCAATTGCAAAATCGCGCACTTCTTCATAGGTGGATGAGATCGGCAAGGCAACAATATCCACGCGGGGGGTTTTCATGACGTCACGGACATTTAAATTGTAGAAGTCAAGTACACCCTTAATCCGGTATGATTCATCCGCCCGGAATGTCCCTTCCAGTCCGGCAAGATCCACTAGTGTCCGGAGCTCATCTTTTGACATAGAGGCTTCCTCTACTCCTTCTTTATGAAAACGGTTTGCAATAAGTTGCGATATTTTCTCAAGTAACCAGATAATCGGTTTTAGTATTTTGATAATGCCTTGAATAATCGGGGATACAGCTGATGCAATTTCCTGCGGGATCGCTCGTGCTATTGTTTTTGGAATGATTTCAGCAAAAATAATAATCGCCAAAATAACAAAAGTAACAGCAAGAATGGTGTTCATATTCGTATCCAATGTCCAGTAAACGACAAGGGCAATGATGGAAAGATCGACAATATTATTGCCGATCACGTTCACGATATACAATTCACCCGGATTTTCAATAATTCGCAGGAGCTTCTGTGCTTTTCGGTCCTCATTTTTTGCCTGGGTCTGTAATTTTACCTGATTTAACGAGGCAAGCGCTGTCTCACTCACAGAGAAGAAAATCGACAGAACGAATAGTAGAACGATGATCGCAATGATCACTTATTTTTCCTCCTTCAAGATACTTAAATCACGTCTAGGTAAAGAAAAGAAAACCCGGTCCCGAAGGAATGTGCTTTCTTGTGTTCAAAAAGGAGGATAAAAAGGACCGAGAAGTTCGAGGCGGCGCAGCTTTGAGTGGCGGAACGTATGCAGTTGATACGTGAGCATACGAAAAGCAAGCCAACGAAGAAATTCGAAGTGTCATTTTTACCGGACTTTTTGAACATCCTCTATTAGAATAAATTTTGAATGAATAAGCGAATGACATCTGCTCCGGCAACAAATGTACCTAAGGCACTGCCAAGGTTCGCCAATACGATGACAAGCAAGACGCGAGTTACTTTATTATCCCAAAATCCTTTAACACTTGTCACGTCATCCGCTAACGTTTCAAAATCTCGGACGATCGGCTTTTTCATCCATGCTTGGACTAATCCGGCAAACCAACCAGCTGCAAGAAACGGATTTAATGATGTAAATGGTGCTGCAACGATGGCCGTGATTACGGCAAGTGGATGTCCAAGCGCAATAATCGTCCCAATACCTGCAAGCGACCCATTCCAGAGCAGCCAGCTCCAGACTTGCTGCATACCAGCATCTGGGTTTTGGAAAAAGGTCAACACAACGAGGGCGATAATAACAATTGGGATTGTCCAGCCGATGATTTTTGGGGCCTTTGATTTCGGCGGCCGCTTCGTCAACGCCTTCAGATCTTGATCTTTATGTATTTCTTTTGTAATTCCAGGGACATGTGCCGCTCCTAGCACAGCAACGACCTTGTCACCTGGTGCTTCTTTAATCTTCTGTGCCAAGTATTGGTCGCGTTCATCGATCAATGGTTTTTTAAGTTTCGGGAAGCTCTCGGTAATCTCTTGGAGCATCGCATTGATTGTATCCTGCTGCTTCATCTTCTCCAGTTCTTCTTCGGTAATTGTTTCATTACTGAAGATGCTAAAAATGATTTGGCTAAGCAGAGTTGCTTTTCCTTTGAAGCCGATATTTCCCCAGATTCGTGAAAAGGTGACTTGAATATTCCGGTCGGCGAGGACCAATTCCGCTCCGACATCTTTAGCTGATTCAATTCCTTGAATCATTTCCTGACCTGCATTGATGCCAAACTGTTTTGCCATCCGTTTTTGGAAAGAGGAAATGGCTAGGTTCATAAGCAGTAAGGATGCCTTCTTTTGCTTAATGACTTTAAAAATATCCGTATCCTGCCATTTGTTCCCATCGGATATCGATTGATAGCGCTGTTCGTCCAATTCAATACAGACGGCGTCGGGTTTTTCTTGTTCAATAACATCTTTTACCTGTTCGGCACTCTGTTTGGAAACATGGGCCGTTCCGATTAGGATGATTTCTTTTCCGTTTATTTCTAATCGCGTTATATTATCCACAAGTATAGATTCCTTCCTTTAATTAATCCTAGGCATGATTATAAAACGAAACTCATTCAGTGGAAGTCTTTGCTTTTTCCCCTGAATGTTAATGGAGTAAATCAGGGTGTTAGTGGCCGTTTCTTTCGCTAAAATAGATTTGATTTCTTTCCTTATATCATAACGAAAGATTTACGGACAATGGCACCGTGAAAAAATGTTTATTACTTCTATAATAAACTAGCGTTGCTTGAAATTGAAATAAAATGTGCTTTTTTAGACGGTTCTTTTTTAAATTAGGTCTTTCTTTTTAAGAAGGAAATTTGTATGATTGAAATTAAACAGATAGCTTGGTAAAGGGTATCGGCATAAAGAGGGGGAGTAAGATGCTTGAATTAGCGTTGGATGAAGAAATTACATTAAGGCATATTCAGGAATCAGATGCGACTGAATTGTTTAATCTGACGGAAAAATCACGTACGGAGCTTCGGGAGTGGTTACCATGGGTCGACGGGACACGGACAAGGCGAGATAGTTTAAAATTTATTCAGCATACGCTTGACGCATACAATGCAAAAAGGGCATTGAACTGTGGAATTATTTATAAGGGAAGGCTTTGCGGGATGATTGGATTTAATTTGGTTGACTGGTCAAACCGTGTCGGTCATATTGGCTACTGGCTCGCTACAGATATGGTAGGGCGCGGAATTATGAGCCGGGCGGTGAGCGGGTTGATGCACTACGGTTTTTATGAGCTTGATTTGAATCGGATGGAGATTCGTGCAGCTGTCGAGAATCGGAGAAGCCGGGCGATTCCAGAACGGCTCGGATTTAAGGAAGAAGGAACAATTCGTGAGGCCGAGTGGCTATATGATCATTTTGTCCATCATGTTGTCTACGGCATGCTGCGATCGGAATGGGAATAGAAAGTCTGATCCGTCCCAGAGTTTTGACGATTGTTGTCGAACGAATTATCGGTCCGTTTCTTGAAATTTGATGTCGATGACTTCCTCTGTTTTTTTCGTATAGCGGATGTCGATATAGACACCGAATTCCCGATCTTTCCCGCGAAGCCAAAGTTTAAATTTTTCCGTCGTCTCGCCGTTTCTTGTAATCGCACCGATATGCAAGTAATCGATGATTTTAGCATCCGGATATTTTTCCTTCGTTTTCTTCATGGCAACTTGGCCCCATTTGGCATAAGAAGGGGCTTCTTCTGCCGTAGCAAATTCGCTTGGTGCTGGATTTGTCACGATACCAATTGAGAAAAGCATGAGGTGAATAGTGAGTAGTAATTTCCACATATCATCAGCTCCTTTTTATATAGGTTGTGTTTTTTAGAGACAATTTATGAGGAAGAAATAGAAAAAGCATATCCATCTCTATTTAAAGAGGGGTGGATATGCTTTTTCTTAATTCATTTGGACGTTATGGAGCCTTGCAAAAATGCCATTTTGTGCAATTAATTCGTCATGGGTTCCTTGTTCTTCAATTCCATTTTTCGTAACAACCATGATACGGTCTGCATTTTTAATCGTTGCAAGACGGTGGGCGATAACAAGTGTTGTCCGATTTTCCGCTAACTCATTCAGAGATTCTTGAATAATCCGCTCGGTCTCTGTATCGAGTGCAGAGGTCGCTTCATCGAGTATAAGGATAGGCGGATTTTTGAGGAACATACGAGCAATCGCGATCCGCTGCTTCTGTCCGCCAGAAAGCTTGAGTCCACGCTCACCGATTTGTGTTTCATAACCGTTAGGGAGTTCTGCAATGAATTCTTCCATATGAGCACGGCGGGCTGCTTCATAAATTTCCTCATCGCTCGCATCAAGATTACCATAGGCGATATTTTCCTTTAGTGTCCCTGTAAATAGGAAAACATCTTGCTGAACGACACCGATATTTTTACGAAGAGACTCTTTCGTCATATCGCGGATATCAATACCATCTATAAAAATACTGCCGTCATCCACATCGTAAAAACGCGGAATCAAGGAAGATATCGTCGTTTTACCGGCACCGGACGGACCTACGAAAGCCACAGTTTCCCCTGCGTGTACGTTTAAATTTAAATTATCGAGTACAGCTGGCTTATTTTCCTCATAACCAAATGTCACATTTTTAAATTCAATGTTACCTTGAAGTTTATCGACTTCCACTGCGTCTGGTCTGTTCTTCACATCCGGGTCAACATCAAGCATTTCAGTGAATCGTTTAAAACCAGCCATGCCTTTCGGATACAGCTCAAGAAGGGCAGTAATTTTATTGATCGGGGTTGTGAGTACGTTCGTTAAAAGAATAAAACTGACTAGTTCCCCGTACGTTAAGAGGTTATTGAAGGTGAGCCAGGCGCCAAATACGAGTACAAGCAGCGTCATAAGCCGCATGAGCAGATAGATGTTCGAGTGAACCGTCGCCATCACGCGGTACGCTCCAAGTTTAGCACGGCGGAATTTTTTATTATTTTCATTGAACCGGTTCATTTCAAACTGTTCATTCGTGAATGCTTGAACGACACGCACACCGGAAACAGCATCTTCCACACGGGCGTTTACATCCGCAATATCCTCATACATCTTTTTCCACGAACGATTCATACGAATATTCCCGTATGAAATGAGGAATATGAGGATTGGAATGGTAATTAATACAATAAGTGCGAGCATTGGGTTAATCGTGAACATAATAAAGAAAGCACCGAGAAATGTCATAATCGAAATGAAAAAGTCCTCTGGACCATGGTGGGCAAGTTCCCCGAGATCAAAGAGATCTGTCGTAATCCGGCTAATCATATGGCCGGTCTTCGTATTATCGAAAAAGCGGAAAGACTGCTTCTGTACATGATGGAATAATTCATTCCGCATATCCGTTTCGATATTTACTCCTAGCTTATGGCCGAAGTAAGTTACAACATATTGAAGCAGGGTGCTGATGATGTACACAACCAAAAGCAACGCACCAACTGTTAGTATGATATTCCAGTCGTCACCCATCAAGAGGTCATCGATAAACCACTGGACGGCGAGTGGAAAAGCAAGCTCGAGAATAGCCACAATCATCGCTGCCGAGAAGTCGACAATAAATAGCCGTTTATGTGGCTTATAATAAGAGAAAAAACGTCGTATCAACGTGATGCACTTCCTTTTCCTTTTTAAAAGTCTACTTGAAATTATATGCTTTGTTAGGGGGAGATTCAAGAAAGAAGGTTATTGGTTGTGAGTAAGTGAAAAGTTGTTACATGTTATTCACGTTGGGGAAAGTTTTCCCGTGGATAAATCGTGGATAAGCAGTTTTTCCTGTTGAAACCATGTGATTATCCCCAAAGTTATCCACATATGCACAAGTGTTCCTACTTATTTTGTTACGCAACAAGTTTTTACTACTATATATAGATTCTGCGTGGAATTTTATCCACGGAATGTTAATAAGTTCGCTTTTTCTGTGGATAATAGGGTGTGTTTGACAGAAAGTTCAGTGGATAAGGTGCAGTAATTTGGATTACTGCACCTCTTTTTTCTGGGACAAATGCTCTGACCCCATGTCCCACTACTGAGCGGTGAGGGTTGCTTCGGTTTCGTGTAGCTGGCCGCCGCGGTAGTAGGTGATGGTTAGGGTGTCGCCGATTTCTTTTTCTTGGAAGAGGATTTTTCTTAGATCAATGACATTCGTAATTGGTTCGCCGTTTAGTTCAACGATAACATCGAGCCGCTCGAGTCCGCTTTGATCGGCAGGGGACAGTGGCTGGACACTCCAAATATATACACCCCCGGTTACATCACTTGGCAATGATAATGTGTTTTCCCATTCTTGATGGGGGATTTCATCTAACGAATAAACTTCAACTCCAAGGAAGGGGCGCTCGACTACTCCCGTTGTTTCAAGCTCTTGCATGATTGGCAAGGCATGGTCAATCGGAATTGCAAATCCAAGTCCTTCTACAGCTGCTTCATTTATCTTCATCGAATTAATGCCAATGAGCTGGCCGTAAATGTTGATAAGTGCGCCTCCACTATTTCCCGGGTTAATCGCGGCATCTGTTTGGATAACCTCTGCTTGCCAGTCAGGGCGCCCGTCCATGTCAAAGTCTTGGGGGATTGTTCGCTCTGTACCGCTAATTACACCTTGCGTAACCGTGCTGGAAAACATAAGCCCAAGAGGGTTGCCAATGGCGATTGCCGGCTCACCAACCTTTACATTGCCGGATACGCCAATTTCAATTGCCTCCTGAACGTTATCACTTGGCATTCGAATTACTGCTAGATCACTGAATAAATCACTGCCAACAACTTCCGCATCGAGATGGGTATCATCATAGAGGACGATCTCAATCTGATCGGCTCCTTCCACGACATGGTGATTCGTTACAATATACGCATTTCCATCTTCTATTTTATAAATAACTCCTGAACCAGTTCCAGCTTCAACGGAACCTTCCTCCAGCCAATAATGATTCTCCTTTTGAATATTTGTTACACCGACAACAGCTGGGGTAACCCGATCCACGACCTCCGTTATTTGGGTGGAGACGTCGACGCTTACAGATGTATTTTGCGGCTGTCCATCTAGCCCGTCATGAATTGTTTCTGTCATTCGGTCTGTTGTTGTTTGGGGAATCAGATTTGCTTTCATTAGTTCGGGAAGCGCGACTGAGACAATTAAAATACCGATAATGACACCTAAAAGCAGGGGAGTGAGCCAGTATAATTTCCTGCGCTCCCTCGATTTATAATAACCCATGCCCTAACCTCCTCTATATCTCTCTTTACTTACATGTAGTATTACCAAAAATCGCTTCTTCATAACGCTTTTTAGATTGGGACATTGGGGTCAGAGCATTTGTCCCAGTGGGACAAGTGCTCTGACCCCAATGTCCCTGCCAAAAAAACAGGCCAAGCAGGGGATTCCTGCTTAGCCTGTTCATATTACACTACATCATATAATTGGGTTGGTTCTTTTGGATCGGTGTCACATAGTTCGATATGGATGCCACGTTCTTCCAATATACGGGAAACGGACATGCGGGCAAGGTCTTTCATATTATTGTCCAAGCTCAAGTGAGCAAGATAGATTCGCTTCGTATTATTGTTAATGACGTCAGCTAGAGCGAGCCCTGAATCTTCATTGGACACATGACCAGAATCGCCTAGGATGCGTTGTTTTACACTCCATGGATATCTTCCCATCCGCAGCATGTCCACGTCATGATTCGCTTCAAAAATATAAGCATCTGCATCTTCCACTATTTTCTTAATCCGTTCCGACACATAACCTAAATCCGTAACAAGCGCTACTTTTTTTCCGCCACTATGAAACGTGTAAAATTGTGGTTCCGCAGCGTCGTGGGAGACACCGAAAGATTCAATGTCCATATCACCAAAGGTTTGAACTTCTTCCCGGTTAAAAACAAACTTTTGGTCAACAGTAAGCTTTCCGATCGAATGCTCCATCGCCTTCCACGTCTTTTCATTTGCATAGATCGGCAAATTATATTTCCGCGCAATTACCCCAAGCCCTTTTATATGATCACTATGTTCATGGGTTACTAAAATGCGGGAAAGCTCGCTCGGGTCAAGATGAGCTTTTTCAAATAACAAATCAATCTGCTTCCCACTCAAACCCGCATCGACAAGGATTTTTTCCTTTTTCGATTCAATATAAAAAGCATTCCCTGTACTCCCTGATGCGAGTACACTAAAGCGTAAACTCATTCTGTTTCACTCCGATTATCTAACTCTAATCTTTCTTCTAGAATAGGTAAGAAATTTTCCCTTAAATCATTTTCCTCATCCAATATATTCACCCGCATCATATGTTCACCAATGACGTTCAGTAAAAATTCCGTCTGATTGCTTTCATAAATGAGGCCTTCTATCGCATTGACAAAATGATCGCGCTCCTCATTCACTGACACTTTCCATGTCGGGGCAAATACTTGAATACCTTCTGCGGTAATCCGAGAATAATAGCCGATTTCTATATCCGACACATTATCTCCACGATGTAAATAATTTGCTTTGAAAAGCTGACCGATCACCTGCGTCGGCTGGTTCAACTGCACTGGCTCACCTTGCACTTCTGCCTTTCCAAGAATCGTCTGGCTATAGTGGGTTACTTCATTATCATCGTTCAGAAAGACGAGTAGCAAGCCATTTTCATTATAGTAAATGGGCCGGTTTTCCTTCTCTTGGAAAAACATCAATATATTCAATTCCTCATTCCACTCGGCAAAAACATATTCGTCCCCGTAAAGCACGTGAGGGAGAACCGCCGCTTCCAGCGCATCTTTGGACTTATTCGGTGAAAGCTTAACCGGACTATCCAATTGACTTATAATTAAATTATTATTAAAAACTTCTATCGTCTGACCTTCTAATTCATCCAATTCCTCAAGATCCTTATCTGATAATTCCCGTTGGACGACCGATATATAGGCAAGTTCGGTTACATCAACCGCTTTTGAATCATCGGTTATTTGTTCTGAAGCGAGCTGGTCTTCAATCGGTAATTCCTGATTGTCGAGATATCCGACATCTTGCTGTCGGTCGATAAAGGCAAAGATCAAATATATATTGAGGATGAGGAAGCTAAGGATGAATAATGTCTTAATATTTCCCCACTGCATCCTTAGTTCCCTCCCATTGGTTGCTTTTCTTCATCAAATATAATTTTTTGCCATGAATTATTTTCCTTTTTGTACCAAGCTGGAACCATCTCAAAGTATTCACTATCCTGTTCATCCTGCTGATATTTCAGTTCATAGCCTATTTTAACATCTTCTATATTCTCCATCGTAACATCCACATCGGATTCTAAAAGGTCAATGATGTTTTCTCCCGATGGCAGTTCATTTTCTCGCAGTTTGAATTCACTATCGAATAAATAAAGCGGCCGGTCATATTCAATCAGCTGCATACCATTTTGATAATTTCCCCATCTTTGCTGGATGGTGGCGAGCTTATGAATATTAAATACGGGATAACTTTTATAATACATTTGGTATGTTACTTGATTGTTATTCAAATTAACATCATCCAAGCGATAATCTTGGTTCAAGCGAGATGCATACGTCCAACCGCTATGATTATTAATATTGTTGATACTGCGATCAAGCAAATCCAGTTCACTAATAACACGATCCGGTTCGTCAGTTGACGGTGAAATATGACTAATATATTCCATCCGTTTGCCATTCTGATAGACACTCATCTGCCGGTTATCCGTAAAATAAGCTTCTCCAATCGTCTGTGAGTTGGTTTCCCGTACAACAGCAGGATTCGTGAATAGGATATTAACGAACAAAGCTGGTTGAATTTGAGTTGGTGTAATAGAATAGGAATCCATTTTTATCTTGCCGGCTGGAATATATACCGGGTTTGTCTGTTCATTTATAACAAGGTATTCCTGATATGTTTCTTTATCCAAGGTCTCCGTGTTGCGCCATAATTGATCATAGATCTCTGCATCATTAATCAAAGCGACGGCACGCTGGTCGGAAGTATCCGAACTAAACTCCAGCTGTAAGGACTTACTGTCATGAATAAAACTAATGTATATCCGCTTCATCGACCAATTCGGAAAAATAATATCATCTGACCCAAAATTAAACAGTGTGCCGAGCACTTTCATAGGAATTTCATCGGCAAATATGAGTTCTATTTTTTCCGGGGAGCGCTCAGTCGCTTCTTCACTATCAAGAACCTCATAATTGGAAATAACCCAATCTTGCATCTGATGAAACATTTGATCTTGGGATTTCGAATCTTGAAATCCAAAATAACCTGCGTCAGTGTGGAAAATAATATCTACAGGTTTAATCAGACTCCGCTTCGTTTCGTCATTTGATCCCCCTGCATCAATCTCACTATTTACAAACTCACTGCTAATCGTTTGGTTGGAGTTCGGTTGATAACTCCATAGCGTGTAAGATAAGAGAATACTGATTCCAATTAAGACAATGAGGATGAATGTTTTTACGGTTTCGAATTTCATCTGACGTCCCTCCGCTTCCTCTTAATGAGTGGGAGTGTAAAGTAAATCGTTGTCCCATGACCTTCTCTGCTTTTCGCCCATATTCGTCCATGGTGAGCTTCGACGAGTTCTTTTGTAATGGCAAGTCCAAGGCCTGTACCACCAAGCTTCCTCGTTCTCGCCCGGTCCGCCCGGTAAAAGCGGTCGAATATTTTTTCCAATCGGTCGTAAGGAATTCCCATCCCTTCGTCTTGCACCGAGATGAGCAAGTAATGGCGTTTATTTTCTACCCGGAGAACAATTTTGCCGCCTTCTGGAGAATACTTAATCGCATTTGAAATAATGTTATCAAGTACTTGAGTCATCTTATCTTTATCAATCCATACTTGATAATTCTTATTCGGCAATTCCCGTTTGATTGTCGTCGTCTCCGGCAAATTCATTTCAAAACGGTCGATGATCTGGTGGAAGTAATCGATAAAATCTGTTTCTTCCTTGTGGAGCTGGTATTCCTCTGCATCCATTCTGGAAAGCTGGAGAAGATCATTCACCATCCGGATCATCCGGTCGGTTTCATTTTGGGTAACTTCAAGGAATTTCGGTGCGATTTCCTTATCTTCCCAAGCTCCGTCCGCCAATGCTTCGAGATAACTTTTCATCGTCGTAAGCGGTGTCCGCAATTCATGAGAAACATTGGAAACAAAATCCCTGCGCTCTTGTTCAACCTTTTCATCTTCCGTTACATCATTCAACACAGTAATAAAACCATTTATTGCATCTTGGTCATCTTTTACTGTGGAAAAGTTAGTTCGGATGAGAAACGGCTGGTGATCATCGCTGAAATCAATAATCATCGAGCTATTCTCCCGGAGTTCAGATATATCGACAAGCTTTTCATCAAGCTGTAAAACATCAAGTAAATCATCACCAATCAAATCGTCCGGATTTTTCCCGAGGAGAATTCCCGCAGCTTCATTGATTAACGTGATTGATCCTTCTTGATCGGTTGCAATAACACCGTCTGACATATTGGATAGCACTGAACTGAGCTTAAAGCGTTCTTCTTCAATTGTTGCATAGGAATGTCTCAGTCGGCTGTTCAAGTCATTGAATGCTTCTGAAAGCTGACCGATTTCGTCTTTTCCATATACATTTACTTTCTGGGTGAAGTCACCTTTCGCCATTGCTTGGGCTTGTCTGCGCATTTCCTTAATCGGCTTCGTGATCGAGCGGGCAACAAGCACCCCAATAATGGCAGAGATTGCAACCGCAAGTAATGCCCCTTGTAAAAAGATTTTATTAATTTCATCCAGCTGCTTATAAACGCCCTCTAAGGACGATTCCAAGTAAATCGCACCGACTACGTTGTTCTCATTATCAAGAATCGGGTCGACGCGAACATAAACATATTCTCCGTTTTCATTGATGAAATCATCTTCCTTTGTCATATCAAAGAAAAGCACCTGTTGGATGATATCTCTCGTAATCCGCTGATTGATTTCCACGAGATTATTGTTCGTACCGATGATTCTACTTTGGCTGTTTACGACAATTACGTTCGTAAGGTCATCGGTGCTGAGCTCATTAACAATATCTTGAACTTCTGCCTCCGGACTCATTCCCTCTTCCGTTTCCGTCTGTTCACGGTTGTAAACACGTTCGAGATTATAGCTAAGAAGTTCCATTCGGCTGGAGACATTGTCCTTAAAGCTTTCTTCCAGGTTTTTGGAAAGCTGCCCGGTAAAAAATGTTCCGATGAGCTGGACAGCAAGTATCAGCAAGAGAATATAAATAATAATGAATTTTAATTGTATCGAACGAAAAAATCCGACTTTATGCATCACAACTACTCCTGATCAGGATTACGTAAATAATAACCAACTCCGCGCCGTGTCACAATCCAGGCCGGGTTACTTGGGTTCTCCTCAATTTTCTCACGCAGTCTTCTCACCGTAACGTCAACCGTACGCACATCTCCGAAATAGTCATAACCCCATACGGTTTCAAGTAAATGTTCTCGGGTCATAACTTGTCCAATGTGACGTGCAAGGTAGTGTAATAATTCGAACTCCCGGTGGGTCAGTTCGATTTGTTCTCCATCACGGGAAACAACGTAAGCATCCGGGTAAACGGTAAGACTTCCGATAACGATGTTTTTCGTCGGTTTCTCGGTTTCTTCCGGTAACTGCTGTCTACGCAAGTTCGCCTTCACCCGGGCAATGAGCTCGCGGTTACTGAATGGTTTCGTCACATAGTCATCCGCACCAAGTTCCAGGCCGAGTACTTTATCGATTTCCGAGTCCTTTGCGGTCAGCATGATAATCGGCATACTCTTTGTTTTCCTTACTTCACGCAGTACTTCATTTCCATCTTTATTTGGCAGCATAATATCGAGGAGGATGAGTTCGGGGTCTTCCTCTTCCGCCATACGTATTGCCTCGTCACCGTCATTGGCGACAATCACTTGGTAGCCTTCCTTTTCTAAATTAAACTTTAATATATCTGCAATTGGTTGTTCATCATCTACAACTAATATTTTTTGATTCATTTTTGCCACATCCTTTTCATGTAACGCTTTCCTCTATTTTAACGTACTTTTGCCAATCTGTCTGTACCTATTTGGTCGGAGAGCGGGGCCAGTGGGGTCAGAGCATTTGTGCCCGGACAAAGTGTCCCATTGTAGGGACCCCCAGGCCCCCA
>NZ_WOWT01000005.1:0-106374 GCF_009746545.1 Oceanobacillus sp. AG | reverse complement strand
GGGGGGGTGGGGGTGGTTACATGACACCCCCCCCCCCCCCCCCCCACCCCCCCCCCCCCCCCCCCCCCCCCCACTCCAAGTCAAAAAAGCACGAGGCTTGTGCTCGTGCTTTATGCTTGGACGGGTGCTTGGGGAATGTCTTGTTCACTGTAGCGATATTCCAAGTCAACGAATTTGTTGTATTCTTTTACAAAGGCAAGTTCAACGGTACCGGTTGGACCGTTACGTTGCTTGGAAATGATGATTTCGATGATGTTTTGCTTTTCCGATTCCGAGTCATAGTAGTCGTCACGATATAGGAAACCAACAATATCGGCATCTTGCTCAATACTTCCAGATTCCCGGAGGTCGGACATCATCGGGCGTTTATCCTGACGGGATTCGACACCACGGGAAAGCTGCGATAGTGCGATTAAAGGCACTTCCAACTCTCTTGCCAGTCCTTTTAGAGAACGAGATATTTCGGAAACTTCCTGCTGTCTGTTCTCCTGGGAGCCGCTGCTTCCTTGGATAAGCTGTAAATAGTCAATCATAATCATTCCAAGACCATGTTCTTGTTTTAACCGGCGACATTTCGAACGGATTTCACTGACACGAACACCCGGTGTATCATCAATAAAAATCCCGGCATTTGATAGAGAACCCATCGCCATTGTCAGCTTGCCCCAGTCGTCTGCTTGGAGCTGGCCGCTCCTAAGTCGTTGGGAATCAATATTTCCCTCAGCACAGAGCATCCGCTGTACGAGCTGGTCCGCTCCCATCTCAAGACTGAAGATCGCGACATTATTTGCTGTTTTTACCGCAACGTTCTGCGCGACGTTCAGAGCAAAAGCTGTCTTACCAACAGAAGGGCGGGCGGCAATAATAATCAAGTCGTTGCGCTGGAAGCCACTCGTAATTCGGTCCAGTTCCTGATAACCAGTTGGAACACCGGTTATGTCTCCCTGATTTTCATGGAGCTGCTCAATTTTATCGTAAACGTCGATGAGGACGTCTTTAATATTTTTAAAGCCTTCACTGTTTTTTCTTCCGGAAACTTCGAGGATGGTCTTCTCCGCTTCATTTAGAACGTCATCGACCTCGTCCTCCCGCTCGAATCCTGAAGTTACGATATCTGTCGCGGCACGAATGAGTCGGCGCAGCAATGCCTTCTCTTCTACAATACGGCTATAATACTCAATATTCGCAGCGGTCGGTACACTTTCAGCTACTTGGGTGAGATACGTAACTCCACCTGCTTCTTCCAGCTGCTTCCGGTCATTTAAATAAGTGGTAACGGTAATAACGTCTATTGGCTCACCGCGGTCTGCCAGTTGCAACATCGCAGCGAAGATCCGTTGATGGCTTGCCCGGTAAAAGTCTTCCGGCATCAAGATTTCCGAGGCACTGGAGAAGCTTTCAGGCTGCAGAAAAATTGCTCCGATAACCGACTGTTCCGCTTCAATATTATGCGGCGGTGTACGGTCGATTGGTCCTTGATCCATGGTAGTTCCTCCTCTCTTTGTTGATTCATGAAGTAAAAAAGGACTCACGTGAGATTCGTGAGTCGCAGGGCCGACTGATCAGAGTTTTCTGGGACAGTAGCTCTGACCCTAGTCCCACTATTTTTGTTCGGTGACGTGGACTTTGATTGAACCGGATACTTCTGGGTGGAGCTTGATTGGTACGGTTGTGTAGCCCAGAGCTCGGATTGGTTCGTCTAGTTCAATTTTTCGTCTGTCGATTTTATGTCCATAGTCTTTTGCTAACTTTTCTGCGATTTGTTTGTTTGTAATTGATCCGAATAGGCGTCCGCCTTCACCAGATTTTGCTTGCAATTCCACTGTTAAATCAGCAAGTTTATCTTTTAATTGAATCGCTTCTTCTTTTTCTTTCTGTTCTTGCTGGGCGTTCTTACGTTTCTTCGCATCAAGCGCCTTTAAATTTCCTGGTGTTGCTTCAATCGCCAATTTATTTTTTAAGAGATAGTTTCTTGCATAGCCTTCCGCTACGTCTTTTACTTCCCCTTGCTTTCCTTTACCTTTTACATCTTTTACAAAAATCACTTTCATTTCGTTTCTCTCCCTTCGAAATATTCATCAATGATATCTTTTAACAATAATTCAACGTCTTCAACGCTTGTATCTTCTATTTGGGTTGCGGCATTCGTTAAATGTCCACCGCCATTCATTCGTTCCATAATGATCTGGACATTGATTTGTCCTAGCGAACGGGCGCTAACACCAACCCGGCCGTCCTCCCGCTCGGAAATAACGAAGGAGGCTGTCACCCCTGTCATTGTCAAGAGCGTATCGGCAGCTTGTGCAATCAGTACAGGGCCGTACGTTTCTCCAGGCTCTGCAGCAACAATTGCAATTTTGTCTCGGTAGATTTCGGTCCGTTCGATTAACTTGCTCCGCTGTAAATAAACACGGAGATCTTCTTTAAGTAATTGTTGGACGAGTACCGTATCTGCCCCCTTTGCTCGTAAGTAAGAGGCTGCATCAAACGTACGAGAACCTGTCCTTAACGTAAAGCTTTTCGTATCTACTATAATACCAGATAACAAGGCGGTTGCTTCAAGCATTTTTAATTTAATTGTTTTGGGCTGATATTCCAATAACTCCGTCACAAGCTCGGCGGTAGAAGATGCATATGGTTCCATATAAACAAGTGTCGGATTATCAATAAACTCTTCTCCACGGCGATGGTGGTCAATAACCACTTTATATTCCGTCTTAGCGAGTAAAGCTGGCTCGGCGACCATAGACGGCTTATGCGTATCGACAATTACAATTAGACTCTGACTTGTAATGATATCTTCCGCTTTATCGGGGTCAATGAATCGTTCCCACAGTTCTTCATCTGCCTGGATCGCTTCGACTAACCGTTGTACACCTGTATCCACATCATCCGGATCAAAGACAATATAACCTTCGACACCATTTGCTTTTGCGATATTTAAAATCCCGATCGCTGCACCGACAGAGTCCATATCCGGTGATTTATGCCCCATAATAATGACTTTGTCGCTCACCTTCACAAGATCTGTCATTGCGTGGGAAATAACTCGCGCGCGGACACGGGTCCGCTTTTCCATTGGATTCGTCTTACCACCATAGAAACGAACCTTACCTGCTTCATCCCGAATTGCTACTTGATCCCCACCTCGGCCGAGTGCTAAGTCAAGACTAGATTGGGCAAGTTCACCAAGCTGTGGCAATGGAACGTCTCCTTGACCGACCCCGATACTTAGCGTGACATTCGTACTCTGTTCCCCGGTAATCTCCCGGATTTCATCCAGAATATCGAATTTCACTTCTTCTATCTGTCTTAAAATCTCTCTCGTTCCAATTGCGAGGAAACGTTCCTGGGAAGTGCGCTTCATATAAAGGCCATTCCGCTTCGCCCAATCATTAATGAGAGAGGTGACTTCTGAATTCAACAGACTTTTTGCCGTGTCATCCATCGGCAAGGTAATATCTTCATAATTATCGAGAAAAATGATAAACAAGACAGTCTTATCATTTTCATAAACGGTACGCAGTTGCTCCCGCTCCGTTTCATCAATGAAATAAACTAAGCGCTCATTTTTATTAATCTTTGTATGAAAATAGTATTCATCTAACTGAACAATCGTATCTTTTCTGTCTTCTTTAATGTCGGTAACTAATTCCTCGGACAAGAAATTAAGTGAAGAACCGATTACTTCGGCTTCATCCGTATTAAATTGTCGCATATAAGGATTCGCCCATTCGATTTTATAGTTCTCATCGTAAAGCACAATCCCAAAAGGAAGCTCACTTAAAGCCTCTTTGCCTACCATTTTTACGCGTGTTGAAATTAGCTTAATTTCATCTTGCAGCTCTTCCATTCGCTTATTTTCTCTTTGTATACTATAAGCTAATGAAGCGAGCAGCAGAACAGCCCCTACTATTCCAATTATCCACTCGTAATAAAAAAGGACGGCAAGCAAAATGGCGGATAGGATATAGATAATCCATATATGATTGTCTAATAATCGCTTCCTTTTCAACTCCGGCATAACTGTTCACTCCAATTTTGCTTCCATTAAAGGTTATTTATTTTTTTGAAGACGAGCCCTCAAATTTAACCCTATATCAATTATACCTAAGATTCTAACGAAATAAAGGAGAAATAATGGAAACAGGATGGTCAGCACAATACTTAAGATAGGAATTACCTTCGACCACTTCTTATAATGCGTAAAGAAGAAGATGAAAGAAAATCCTTGGATTACAAGCAGCATTTCTAAAATAATCAGTGCATTTTGTACACCGACATACATAATACTGTTCGGATCGGAACTGATCAAGGATGCGATAATGACGATTAAATAGAGCCAAATAATCGACGTCGGCAATTTTAAACTTCTAAATGGTGGAAAGTATAATTTTTTATTGTACATTCGGTTCAACAATTTATAACTAATCCACTGTGTTAGAAACGCTAAGAACACCGCGCTGATTGCAATGAAGGCTGGCATGAGCTTAATAAAGTACTGAATCTGCTCGATAAATAATGCCTCCATATCCACGGCTTCCCCTGATTCAAGACCTACCCCTTCCATAAGGGAAATATACCAATCCACTTGATCTGTTGCAATCGTTTCGATTTCCTGGACGAAATTCACACCCAGTAGAACTTGCGTGAAAGCAAGCGTAAATAACAGGCCCCCGATAAATCCTAACGTCCCGTAAGCCCATGTTTCATAAGCAGTCCGCTCTTTATTTATTGCATGTCCTATTAATAAACCTGCCGCTCCCATCATCAGTGTGAGCGGTAAGTAGATTACCGTCAGAATCATACTAATAAGAGAAGCGAAGACAACTACAAGCATTCCAGGCTTCACTCCATGTTTGGACGTATAGATGACAAAGGGAATTGGGAGTAGCACCATCATAAAGGTTGATAGAAAAGGTACTAAGGTACCGAACAGGAGAATAAGATATATTCCTGCTAGGAGTGCTCCTTCTGTCAGTTTTTTTGTATTGTTCATTTCTGGCATACACCTCAATTTTATATCTAATTATCACGGTACAACTATTCTTTAACTGCCCGCATCCAAGTAAGTGGAATCAAATCTACTCAGGCAGTAGAACACGGATAGTAACACCCTGATTAACTCCATTAGCATTCAGCTGGGCAATAAAACGCTCGCTGAATGAAGTTTTATTTTATGCTGTCCTCTTATCATAACATGAAAGCTATTTTTCTTTCGTGGTTAACGGTCGGAAATCTCAAACACGAACGAACAGATTTTTATTATTTTTATTGGGAAATCATTTTGTCACGTATTAACGGTCTGTAATACCCCCCACTTCTAAACATGAGAATAGCCTACATGTGAAGGGGGGGAGATACAGTCCGTAAATACCTGATTCGGTTCAACTAACATTCAGTGGGGAGGGAAGGAACCACCACTGAATGAAGTTTCACTTTATCCAAATGCCTCTATTTATTTCTTGTCGAAATTTCCCGAAATTATTTCCCGGGTAATAATTTACCGCATGATTTAACAGAACATTCATTCTAGTTGGATAGGTTTCCTTGGAAATAATTAATCACAATCAGAGCATTTCCTGCTGATTTCATCTATAATTAAGATGTATAAGTATGTTTAAATAAGGATGGAGCCAATGATTCTCATAGATGCATTTATTAATAGTTTAAAATTACCTAATAAAAATGCGATGTTCAAATTAAATCGAGTCGGAATGGATATCGTCGTATTCTACTTATTTATTTTGATTCTTATCGTCTCAATCCCACATCTTGTTCTGCAACTGCAAATGACAGATGGGCTTGCAGGTGGATTGCCAGTTATATTAAAATTAATCTATTTCTTTATGTTCTATTATTTACCACTGACAATCGCCGTATTCCTATTTATTTCCATCATGGCATATGTTGGGGTTGCAATTGCCAAACTGATGAAAAGGAAATTAAGGTATCAGATTATTTGGAAGCTGCTCGCTTTCACAACAACGATTCCTTTCTTTGCATATATGTTACTTGCATCACTTTTTCCAATCCGTGACAAGTACCTGCTACTAGCAATTGTTTATTCTTTCATTATGCTCATCTTCATGATCCTGAAATATCCAAAACGAAGAATAAGGAAGAAAGCTAAATAGAAATTTCTAGTTGGGGGTGTCCGTAAATTCAACCAAGGCAATTATTTATCTATATTATTTCAGTCTCACTTAATGCGTTAGGAAATAGTTTCATGATTGTAGCAAACTTTGGAAGTGCTCCCTGGACTTCCGCCGGAGAAAACTTAGCATATATCTTACCATTTTCCGTTGGGGTCTGTGTCATTATATTACATATGTTTTCCTTCCTGCTTAGTTACTTGATGAAAGTTAGACTCAGTTTGAAAATGATTGCTCAAAGTCTCATCCTCGCTTTTATATTTGGAGGCTTTATTGATTTATTCTTATACCTTCATCAGTTGGTCTACATTCCGGGTGATATGTTCATGCGTGGTTTGTACTTGTTTGTCGGCCTTAACTTCATTGCAATCGGAGTTAGTATTTATTTTCAAGCTGGATCTATTTACTTACCGACGGATTATTTATTGAAAGCATTCGGCAAGTTAATGAAAAATTATACAGTAGGAAATATCTTTTTTACAGCCGTACCGTTAGTAATTAGTATCGTCATTATTTTATATCGTTCAGAAATAACTGGGATCGGTATTGGTACTTTATTCTTCATGTTTGGGCTCGGATTTTTAATGGATATGTATAACCGGCTAATCCGTATCCGGAACATGGAAGTAAGAAGTAGTGATTAAGAAAGATAAAAACACCTCAAAACGAAGCGAAATCGTTTTGAGGTGTTTATTTTTATCTTACTCCGCAACAAACGGCAGAAGTGCCATTTGGCGAGCACGTTTGATAGCTACTGTTAGTTTACGCTGATATTTTGCAGAAGTTCCAGTTACACGACGAGGAAGAATTTTTCCACGTTCGGAAACGAAACGTTTTAATAAATCAACATCTTTATAGTCGATATGGGTAATACCGTTAGCTGTGAAATAACAAACTTTACGGCGTCTACCACCACGTCCACGACGAGCTGCCATGAGCGATTACCTCCTTTGCTTTATTGTTTATTGTATTATTGATGTTCATCACGAACAGTTAAGTTGATTTTACAAGTGATTCTAATTACTATTAAAATGGCAAGTCATCATCCGAAATGTCAATTGGTTCTCCATTATTGCGGAATGGATCTTCCGTTGCTTGACCTTGACTCGGACCCTGGCCTTGATTTTGGTTCGGGCTTGGTTGGAACTGGCCTTGTCCACCAAACTGACTTTGATTTTGATTTTGAAATTGGTTCTGGTTCGGCTGGTATCCTGGTGCACCACCGCCTCTATCTTGAGAAGCATTTTTTGACTCCAGGAATTGAATGCTGTCTGCAACAACTTCAGTTACATAAACGGTTTTACCATCCTGATCTTCATACGTACGTGATTGCAAACGGCCATCAACACCGATCAAACTGCCTTTTCTCATAAAGTTTGCAAGGTTTTCCGCTTGGCGGCGCCACACGACACCATTAATAAAATCTGCCTCACGTTCTCCCTGCTGATTAGAAAAAGGACGGTTCACTGCGATATTGAAGTTAGCCACTGCTATTCCGTTTGGTGTATAACGTAAATCAGGATCCCTTGTTAACCTGCCTACTAATACGACACGATTTAACATCAGAACCACTCCTTATTATTGTTCATCTCGAATTGTCATATGACGGACAATATCATCAGAGAACTTAGCTAGACGGTCGAATTCGTTAACTGCTTCTTCACCGCCAGTGAAGTTAATGACAACATAATATCCATCGCGGTACTCATTGATTTCATAAGCAAGACGACGTTTGCCCATCTCATCAACTTTTGTGATCTCCGCGCCATTATCTGTAAGAATTTTGTTGAAACGCTCAATTAAGTTTGTTTGCGCCTCTTCTTCAATGTCTGGGCGGATGATATACATGGTTTCATATTTGTTCATCCGTTACACCTCCTTTTGGTCTTAGCGGCTTCCAGAATAACTCTGGGAGCAAGGAGCAATTTATAAAATATAATTACTCGCAATAAGATATTATACCAAACTATTTTTCATTAAACAAGGTTTCGAGATCCTTTTTTTTACGTTTATCCTAGAGCATTACACATTAAAACGGAAATGGATCACATCGCCGTCCTGAACAATATAATCTTTTCCTTCTAAACGGATTCTCCCGTTTTCTCTTGCAATTGCCATTGAACCTGCTTCTAACAAATCATCATAAGATACCGTCTCAGCACGGATAAATCCTCTCTCAAAGTCTGTATGGATAATTCCTGCTGCTTGCGGTGCTTTAATTCCTTTTCTAAACGTCCAAGCGCGCACTTCCTGCTCACCTGCAGTAAAGTATGTGCCAAAGCCTAATAAGTTGTAGGAGGCTTTGATAAGCTTATCAAGGCCTGACTCTGCAATGCCCAGTTCTTCTAGGAACATGTCCTTTTCGTCAGGCTCCAGTTCAGCAATCTCTTCTTCAATTTTTGCACAAACAACTATGACTTCTGCATTTTCTTTCGCGGCATATTCTTTCACCTTTTGCACATTTTCATTCGCATCAGGGTCAGCAACTTCATCTTCTTTCACGTTTGCAACATATAGGATTGGTTTGTTTGTAAGGAGATGCAGTCCTTTTACAATTTTGTCCTGATCTTCATTGAATTCGATTGTACGTGCTGGCTGGTCATTTTCGAGTGCTTCTTTTAGCTTGGACAATACTTCAAATTCCTGTATTGAATCTTTATCCTTCTGTCTAGCCAGCTTTTCCACCCGCTGATAACGTTTCTCTACAGTTTCCAAGTCTGCTAAGATTAATTCTAAGTTAATGATCTCGATATCATCAATCGGATCGACTTTTCCAGATACATGGGTAATATTCTCATCTTCAAAACAACGGACGACCTGACAAATGGCATCCACTTGACGAATATGGGATAGGAATTGGTTACCAAGTCCCTCTCCCTTACTTGCCCCTTTTACAATTCCAGCGATATCCGTAAATTCAAATGCGGTCGGTACCGTTTTCTTCGGTTTTACAAGTTCAGTTAATTTATCTAGACGCTCATCAGGTACTTCCACTACACCGACGTTTGGATCGATTGTTGCGAACGGATAGTTTGCTGCTTCAACCCCTGCCTGTGTAATAGCGTTGAATAATGTAGATTTTCCAACGTTCGGAAGCCCGACGATTCCTGCTGTAAGGCTCATTAAAATTCCACTCCTTAAGGATTTCTTTCGTGACGAACGCGTTCGTTACTCTAAGTATAGTATAAGTAATAGGAAAAGGAAAAAACGAAAAAAAGAAAAATAGGTAACAAATTGTACCTACTTTTATCATTTGCGTGCAATATTTACGTTTTCCTAGACTACTCTTCTATTATCATACTATCTAATTCAGATATTTATCAAATTTAACTCTTTTGCGGAAAAATTAGAGGGACAAATGCTCCAACCCTCTTGTCCCGAATTTATTCGGCTTTCTCGAGGACTTTTTTCAGTTTTTTGGTAAATTCCCGGCGAGGGATCATGACGCTGTGATCGCAACCTTGGCATTTGATTCGGATATCCATACCCATACGGATGATCTTCCAGCGGTTTTCTCCACAAGGATGCGGTTTTTTCATTTCGACAATATCATTTAATGCAAACTCTTTATCCGCCAATCTGATGCCTCCTTTTTCATTCGTACAACGTGAAATAGTCTATCTCTATTATACCTATGTTTTAGTGTTTGTTACAATTAATATTCACCTATTATTCTTCCCTATTGGATAAAGGAGTAATTTTACTAATATATATAAATTCAATATTCCGTATAGTGGGTAAATAAAAGCAACAAGTTGGGTAAAGCTGATGAGACTGAATGGGAGCATAATCACTAACATAATCGTAGCCATTTTTAATAAAGAAAAACCGTATTTTTTATTTACTCTAGTAATCATTCCGAGTAAGGTCGCTGCAGCCGTTGTGTATATTGCAAGCCAAAGCATGAGCATCATCACGACGATTACAACTTGTCCATAATTATTAATGATTAAATAAAGCGGGATAGCAGGTAATTCCACTTGTTTGGCAAGCTCCGTTAAGCTTGTATTATAAATAAACGTGATAAACCCAAGAATGAGACCACTTGAAATCGAAGCAATATATATTTCCCCTTTGGATTTAATTCGATTGCCGATTGCCCCCAGAACGGCAATTAACGGTAAAATATTTAATGCAGTAAATGGAAAAGCGGCCGTCCAGTTATCCTGACTATCCCAATTACTTTGAAATGATATCTCTTCTCCTTTTATGAAAACAAGTAAAATAACAAAAAGCGCAATTATCAATAATGGCATTAATAATTGATTAATATTTAATAATTCACCAATTCCTTTACTAAAAATAATCATAAGACCTGCAAAAATAAAGACAGTTCCCCACCAGAACGGGATTCCAAATGACTCAAACGTCGCCCCACTCCCAGCAATCATCACGACAGTTACACAAAAAAGATAAATGAAAATTAAATAATCATAAACAACTGCCAACTTCTTTCCTGTTAATTGATGAAGAACTGGCACATAATTCGTACTCTGTAATTTATAACTGATATTTAAAATCGTTATCGTACATAATATAAAGAAACCCGTGAACAAAAGAATAGCAAGTCCACTTCCCGCACCAAAAAATTGCCAGATTTCCCTCCCAGACGCATAACCAGCCCCCATTACTGCACCTGTTATTAGAAACATATTTTTCATCCCTGCACGAACCATCCTTATTCCTCCGCTCACGATGTATAGTTTTCAGAAAAATGCCATATACTATACCAATATGTTTTTGGAGGATAAGCTATGAATCAGAAACCGTCCGAGCAAAAGAATTTCAACTATCGAATTCACTATAATGAAGAACAAGTTATCGATAAAGTTAGCGAAAAGATTATTTCCTGGTTCCCTAGATTACCGCGCGAATACATTGTCGTCTGTATTGGAACCGACCGTTCGACTGGGGATGCGCTTGGACCTTTAACCGGCACATTACTGACCGCAAAAAAACCACAACACTTTAATATTTATGGCACCCTCCATCAACCGGTTCATGCGACAAATTTAATGGAATATATCGCTGAAATTAAGAATAAGCATCGACATCCATTCATTATTGCAGTCGATGCCTGTTTAGGGAGAAATACGTCGATTGGGCATTTAATAACAGGTATTGGACCTTTAAAGCCTGGTGCAGCTTTAAAGAAAGCACTACCGGAGATTGGGGATATTCATCTTACAGGGGTTGTGAACTCTGGTGGTTTTATGGATCACGCAGTTTTACAAAGCACAAGATTATCGATGGTGATGGACATGGCGGAAACGATCGCTGAATTACTTAATATCATCGATCAACAACTAAGTCCTAGTTTTATCCGCCCTGCTGTTCTACGCAATCATCCGGAAAGAAATCAAATGATTTAATATCATTTACCCTACTCTTCCTTGATTTCAACTTTATTTATTTGTATTCTCTTGTTAGAGTCATAGATAATAGTACACTTTATTATCTAAAAAACTCTGACTGGAGGTTTTATCATCAATATAGAATGGGTAGTTATCGTTTCATTAATCATGAACGGTGTTCTTCTTCTGCTTATTTATGGACAAAGTAAACAAATAAATCGATTGGAGGAGCAGAACAAACAATCGCTTCACATAGAGAATGATGAGGAATTCATTCAATCGGTAAAAGAAAAGATTGCCACGGTTGGCGATGTGAAAACTGTAAAGTATGTACGTGAGGAAAAAGGTCTCTCGTTAATTGACGCTAAAAAATTCGTAGATCAGTTAAAATAGACAAAAAATAGAGCCACATTGTATAGTGACTCTATTTTTGTCTATCTTATGTAATCTAAAACAATTGAAAAGCATAATAAATCAGTACAACAAGTAATAGTGCAGGCATTAAGTTGGCAACTCGGATTTCTTTGATTTTCAATAAATTTAAACCGATTGCAACAATCAGCAAACCCCCGACCGATGTTATTTCAAGTATTAATCCTTCCAGCATAGCTTCTGGCACCCACTTTTCAATCTGGGTAGCAAATAAAGTAATCGCACCTTGGTATAGTATAAGCGGGATAACGGAAAAGAGAACGCCAAATCCTAATGTCGTCGTTAAAACGAGTGCTGTAAAACCATCAATAATACCTTTTGTAATAAGAACTTCATGGTCTCCCCTTATTCCACTATCAAGTGCTCCAATTATCGCCATCGCACCGATACAGAAAATCATCGTTCCTGTAATAAATCCTTGAGAAACACTGATTGTATCATCTTTTGTCGTGAATTTACTTCCTAACCACATACCCAATCTGTTTAAAGCATCCTCTATCCGAAAGAACTCCCCTATTATTGCACCAAACAATAAAGAAATGAGGACAATTACAATATTCTCAGTGGAAAAGGCCATTTGTAAACCAATCAAGATAACAGCAAGCCCAATCCCGTGCATAACCGTTTCTTTATATTTCTCTGGAATGCGAGTAAAAAACATCCCAAAAATACTTCCGATTACAATTAATAATCCATTCACAATTGTTCCAAACAGTACCATCATTTACACCTTCATGTTATTTACTTGTTCCACGTGGAACATAAAAAGAAATGCTTACACCTATCCGAATGTTTCACGTGGAACATCTTTAATGATCAGTTCACTTTTAAAGATTGCCTTTGGGCTGACCGCCTTTGATCCTTACGTGATTTTCATTTAAATGGATAAAGAAGGACCAACAATGGAGTCGTTGGTCCTTCCTCTTATTTTTCAAGAAATTCGATGATGCGTTGCAAATCATCATCATTGTAAAATTCAATTTCAATTTTACCTTTTTTCTTTCCTTGTTTTATCGTGACAGATGTTCCTAACCGATCACGCAGAATTGCTTCTCGTTCTTGAATAAATACGTTTTTCTTCGGTTTTTCCTTGCGCACCTGCTTCTTCTCATTTAATTCTATGACAAGTTTTTCCACTTGCCTTACATTCAGCTTCTCTTTACGGATTTTATCAACAAGCTGCATTAATTTACCTTTATCTTTTAAACCAATTAATGCTTTGCCATGGCCCATGGACAACTCACCATTATTAATATAAGCAACAACTTGTTCCGGCAAAGATAATAATCGAACAGTATTAGCAATGTGGGACCTGCTCTTCCCAAGACGTTTTGACAATTCTTCTTGAGTGATTTTGAGCTCATCCATTAGATTGCGATAAGCATGGGCTTCTTCTATCGGAGTCAAATCTTCCCGCTGCAAGTTCTCTAGCAAAGCAAGTTCCATCATTCGCTCATCGGAAAGTTCTTTTACGACGACTGGAATAGTTTCCATGCCAGCTTCTTTCGCTGCACGAAATCGTCTCTCCCCTACTACGATTTCATAACCTTTGATGCTTTTTCGTACAATTAAAGGCTGGATAATTCCGTATTCTAAAATACTTGTCTTTAATTCTTCAATCGCATCCGCATGAAATGTTTTCCTTGGTTGATACGGATTTGGGCGACATTCACTGATTGCTATTTCTTCGACCCTATGTTCTTCTTGCTCACCCATATCGGGAAAGTACACTTCTAGACCTCTACCCAACCCTTTCGCCACTCTGCATCACTTCCTTTGCTAATTCAAGATACACTTCTGCTCCCTTTGACTTCGGATCATAGTTTATAATTGGCTGGCCGTGACTCGGTGCTTCACTCAATCTTATATTTCGTGGAATGATAGATTTATACACCTTTTCCTGGAAATATTTTTTCACTTCGGCTACGACTTCAATTCCAAGGTTTGTTCGTGCATCAAGCATTGTTAGTAAAACACCTTCAATCATCAAATGCTTGTTTAAATGCTTCTGTACAAGTCTAATGGTGTTTAAGAGCTGACTTAACCCTTCTAAAGCGTAATACTCACATTGTACTGGAATGATGACGGAGTTGGAGGCGGTTAATGCGTTAAGCGTAAGAAGACCTAATGATGGTGGACAATCGATAATGATATAATCATATTCCTCTTGAAGTTGTTCTAATGCTTTACTCAACCGCATTTCTCTCGACATAATCTGTACTAACTCTATTTCTGCTCCAGCAAGTTGAATCGTTGCAGGTATTATATCTAAGTTGACCATATCAGTGGAAACAATTACATCTTCTGCAGGAACTTCTTCAACAAGTACGTTATAAATACAGTGCGACACATCGGCTTTATTAACCCCTACCCCACTTGTTGCATTACCTTGTGGGTCTGTATCGATCAGAAGAACTTTATTTCCTAAAGAAGCCAGTCCCGCGCTCAAGTTGACTGAAGATGTAGTTTTTCCGACGCCACCTTTTTGATTTGCGATGGACATTATTTTTCCCATGTTGACACCTACCTAAAAAATATACTATTTATTTTATCATTAAATACTAGAGTTAGACTATTAATTTATTAATCTTATAGAAATTGATTCGAACTTACTAGTGAATAATCGAGTGGATTAAGCTGCTTAAATTCTTGCAGAAATACCCATCTCAAGCGAAAAGATGGGTATTCTAAATGGATACAAGCAATTTACAAGTATCATTACTGATTATTTTTCGGAATTTTAATCGTAATTTGATAGTAGTCATCCATCTCCTGCTCATTCGATTCGACTTTGACTCCGGTATCGGAAACCATCGAAAGGGATTGACGGATCGTGTTCATTGCAATGCGGATATCTTTATTAATTCCTTTTAATTGGGCCCGTTTCCGTTTCGGGGCTTCATTTTTCTCATTCAATGCAGCTATTCTTTCTTCCGTCTGTTTCACATTCAGGTCTTGTTCGATAATCAACTGCAGAATTTCCAATTGCTTTGTTTCGTCTTTCACTTTAATAAGCGCCCGTGCATGTCTTTCAGTTATCACTTTTTGTAAAAGCGCTTCTTGAACAGGTTCAGGTAACTTTAACAACCTTAATTTATTTGCGATCGTTGATTGATTTTTACCTAAACGTTGTGCAAGTGCTTCTTGTGTCAAGGAATGAAGCTCCAATAATTGGGCATATGCCCTTGCCTCCTCAATAACTGTAAGCTCCTCCCGCTGAAGGTTCTCAATTAAAGCTACAGAAGCCGTTTCCGTATCGGACATTTCACGAATGATTGCTGGTATTTGCTCCCATTCCAGGAAAGTTACCGCTCGCCATCTACGCTCACCAGCAATGAGTTCGTATCGTTCCCCATCCAGCTTTCTTACAACAATTGGCTGAATCATTCCATGCGTGTGAATGGTTTGCGCTAATTCTTGTATCTTTTCATCATCGAAAATCGTTCTTGGTTGAAATCGGTTTGGTTCAATTTTTTCAACTTCTAATTCGATGACTTCATTAGGGTGGAATTCTGTTTCTTCAGCCTTCGAATTCGATTTATCCCCTATTCCAAAAAACCGATTAAAAGGACTCACCACTAGTTGACACCACCTTACATACTTTTACGCTAAATTAGTGCATGATGTTAAAATGTTCCACGTGAAACATTTTATCTTACTCTATGAGTCTCTGATCTCTCTATCTTCTAATATTCTACCATAATTACGTAATAAAAGGACCTATTTCGTAATATTTATACGTGTTCCATTAATAAAGTACAATCTAACCGTATCCCTATCTGGAAAAAAAGAATTGCCCACTAATGTTCATCAGCGGGCAAAAGTTTTATTCGATTGGATTTTTATTCGGTGTGCCAGGTTTGCGTGGATATTTCTTCGGTGTTTTTCTACGTTTTTCAATCCAATAGATTGTTCTTTCGCTATCTTCTTGTGGCAATGTGAACGTTTTTTGATCAATTGTTTTGCCACCGAATAATTCAATTGCATTTTTTGCAATTTCGAGTTCCTCTTCAGCCTGAGCTCCTTTTAAAGCAACGAATATACCGTTTTTCTTCACTAGTGGTAAGCAAAGTTCACTTAATACGGACATTCTTGCAACAGCGCGGGCCGTTACAATATCATAATTCTCCCGGAACTTTGCATTCTTCCCGAAACTCTCTGCGCGATCATGGTAAAAAGATACGCCTTCAAGATCTAGCGCAGTAGCAAGATGATTCAGGAAGACAATTCGTTTTTGTAAGGAATCCACGATTGTTACTTTCAATTGCGGGAAGCAAATTTTTAATGGAATGCTGGGAAATCCCGCTCCAGCACCTATATCGCAAATTGTTTGTTCACCGGAAAAATCTTGATAGAATGCAGGAGTAATTGAATCATAAAAATGCTTCAAATAAACCTCCTCTTCAGCGGTAATTGCTGTAAGGTTCACTTTTTCATTCCATTCCACCAAGGTTTCGTAATAAATAGCGAATTGATTCATCTGTTCAGCGGTTAATTCAATCCCCTGCTCCGAGAGTGCTTGTCGAAACTGTTCTGGATTCATCTAAAGATTACGCTCCTTTACACTCGTGTTAACGTGCTTGTTTAGTTAGCAACTCTTGCTATATTCCCTTGTTCAATATAAACAAGCAAAATTGAAATGTCGGCTGGGTTTACGCCGGATATCCGGGATGCTTGCCCAACTGATAATGGCCGAATTCTCTTCAGCTTCTCTTTCGCTTCTGAAGCAAGGCCATTGATTTCGTCATAATCGATATCCTCAGGGATTTTCTTATCTTCCATCTTCATCATTCGCTCGACTTGTTCGTTCGACTTTTTAATATATCCTTCATATTTGATCCGAATATAGACCTGTTCACGTGCTTCTTCATCTAATGCCTCGTTCGATTCAATTATTTGATCGATAAAGTTATAGTTTACTTCCGGACGTTTCAACAAGTCATATGCATTTGTTGCATCTTTTAATGGTGTTGAATGGATTGTCTCAAGTAGATGATTCGCTTGTTCTGGTTTAATAATAATTTTTTTCAATCGTTTCAGCTCTTCTTTTACGAGTCGTTTCTTTTCCATTAATTTGTTATAGCGTTCTTCAGAGATCAAGCCGATTTCATAACCGATTTCTGTTAATCTCATATCCGCATTGTCATGACGGAGAAGCAAGCGATATTCGGCACGGGATGTTAATAAACGGTATGGTTCATTCGTCCCTTTTGTTACGAGGTCGTCAATAAGTACACCGATATAGCCCTGCGAACGGTCAAGAATAACGGGTTCTTTTCCAAGGACCTTTGAAGCAGCGTTAATTCCTGCCATTATTCCTTGACCAGCCGCCTCTTCATATCCGGATGTACCGTTAATTTGCCCAGCGGTAAAGAGACCTGGGATGCTCTTCGTTTCAAGTGTCGGCCATAATTGTGTTGGTGTGACGACATCATACTCAATTGCATAGCCTGGACGCATAATTTCTGCTTTCTCCAGTCCTGGGATTGTTTTAATCATTTCATACTGAATGTTTTCCGGTAGAGAAGTCGATAACCCTTGAACATAAACTTCTTCCGTATCTCTTCCTTCAGGTTCAAGGAAAATTTGATGACGGGGTTTATCGTCAAAACGGACAATTTTATCCTCGATCGATGGACAATAACGTGCACCTGTCCCTCGCTTCACACCAGAATACATGGAGGAAAGTCCTAAATTATTGTTAATGATTCCATGTGTGTTTTCATTCGTGTGTGTTAACCAGCATGGTAGCTGGTCGATAATTTTCGTCGTTGTTTCATAAGAGAAATTACGCGGATTCTCATCTCCTGGTTGAATTTCCGTTTTCGAGTAATCAATCGTATGACTATTTACCCGTGGAGGGGTACCTGTTTTGAATCGCTTCAGTTTAAAACCAAGTTCCTCCAGATTTTCGGAAAGATTCACGGAAACACGCTGATTATTTGGACCACTTTCATATTCCAAATGACCCATTAATACTTTTCCGCGCATAAAAGTTCCTGTTGTAATGATAACTGCTTCAGCACGGTATTCCGCTTCCGTTTCCGTCACAACACCTTTACAAATACCGTCCTCAATGATTAGTGAATCAACCATTCCTTGACGAAGGGTTAAGTTTTCCTGATTCTCTACCAGTTTTCTCATTTCCTTCATGTAGACGGTTTTGTCAGCTTGTGCCCGTAAAGCTTGTACAGCAGGTCCTTTTCTTGTATTTAACATTCGCATTTGAATGGATGCTTTATCAATTACCTTCCCCATGACACCACCGAGGGCATCTATTTCGCGAACAACAATCCCTTTTGCCGGTCCGCCGATGGAAGGATTACATGGCATAAATGCAAGCATATCAATATTAAGAGTTAGCATCAGCGTTTTTGCGCCTCTTTTTGCTGCAGCAACTGCCGCTTCAACCCCGGCATGGCCTGCCCCAACAACGATTATATCGTAATTTCCTGCGTTAAAACTCATTTCATTCACCCTTTCTATGCTCAAAAGTGGAAGCGCCCTTGCAGGCTAAAAACGCGATTCGTTTCGCAACGCCTGGGACTGCGATTACTCGTCCCACCGAAGAGCGTTTGCACTAGCACATCCTGTGCGTCGTAGCGACGTACGGACTTCCTATTTTACCCGTACGCGATAAAGGAAACATGCCCCTTTAGGGGTCTGTTGAGCTTTAGCCCGTAATTAAGCGACCTTCCTTTAGTTTCGAGCTGATGTTGAATTATCGCGTCATGAGGTGAAGGAAGTCTCGCTAGTCGCTGGGCGCTGGAACTGGACGTGGCCTAAAATATTTTCATCCACAATTGAACATTTATATGATTTTTATACTATCCTCTAAACAAGGTTTTATTTTCCTAAACAGAATTGAGAAAACAACTGGTCGATGAGACTGTCGCTTGCTGTATCTCCAACAATTTCACCTAAAATCTCCCACGTTCTCGTTACATCAATCTGAACAATATCAAGTGGCATTCCTAGTTCAATTCCTTCCATGGCATCCTCAAGCGCCTGCTTTGCTTGCTTAAGGAGCTGGATATGGCGAATATTGGAGACATAAGTCATATCGCCTGTATCGATTTCACCTTCGAAAAAGGTTGACGCAATTGCTTTTTCTAACTTATCTACTCCTTCTTCCACTACTAAAGAAGTCGTAATTACTGGACGGTCTCCCGCTAATTCCTTCACCTTTTCAAGGTCAACTTTTTGTTCCAAATCAGTCTTATTGACGATTACAATATAATCAAGTCCTTGTACCGTTTCGAATAATTTCATATCCTCTTCTGTTAACTCTTCATTGAAGTTTAATACGAAAAGGATTAAATCCGATTCTTGCAATACTTGACGGGAGCGCTCGACACCGATTTTTTCAACAATATCTTCTGTCTCTCTAATACCTGCAGTATCAACGAGACGAAGCGGTACACCGCGGACATTCACATATTCTTCAATTATATCACGAGTTGTTCCTGGAACATCGGTGACAATTGCTTTATTTTCCTGAACGAGGGTATTCATCAAAGAGGATTTTCCAACGTTTGGACGGCCTATGATCGCAGTAGCAATCCCTTCACGGAGTATTTTCCCTTGATTGGCCACTTCAAGCAGCTCATTGATCCGCTTGTGGACTTCTCTTGAATTCGTCCGCATCATTTCATGACTCATCTCTTCAACATCATCATATTCCGGATAATCGATATTTACTTCCACATGAGCAACGGTTTCGAGAAGTTCCTGACGTAATTCAGTAATCAGTTTCGATAATCTCCCGTCCATTTGCTTCACTGCAACAGACATTGCTTTATCTGTTTTCGCGCGGATCAAGTCCATGACAGCTTCCGCTTGCGATAAATCTATTCTTCCATTAAGAAAAGCACGTTTTGTAAATTCCCCGGGCTCTGCCAGACGTGCTCCTTTTGACAATATAATATCTAATACTTTATTAACTGCTACCATTCCACCATGGCAATTGATTTCTACTATATCTTCACGCGTAAAAGTTTTCGGTGCCCGCATAACAGAAACCATTACTTCATCTACAATGTCGCGCGTGTTAGGGTCGATAATTCTCCCATAATTAATTGTATGGGTTGCTACCTCACGAAGATCCTTACCTGTAAAAAGTTCATTTGTGATGGTGATTGCTTCCGGCCCGCTCAAACGCACGATCGCAATTGCACCTTCTCCAATTGGTGTTGAAATCGCAGTAATTGTATCTGTCGTCATTGCTACACCTCCAACTAGTTTTATCATTAAATTAGTGCATTATCTAGTAAACGTCACTAACAAAAAAGAATAACACAAATCACCAAGAAAATAAAGTTATCCACATCAACTTTTCTTGGATGATAACGATTTGAAGTTATTGCATACTATCCACATGTGGATAATCAAATTGGGACAAATGCTCTGACCCCATGTCCCAATTTTTAAGGCATAAAAAAATCACCCTGTTTTCAAGGGTGATTGCAAGTTTATTTATTTATGGTTTGATCACAATATGCCGGTGTGGTTCCTGTCCATCGGAATAGGTTGTGATGCCATCTGATTCTTGGAGTGCGCTATGAATGATTTTTCTTTCAAAAGCTGGCATCGGTTCGAGTGCGACTTTTTTATTTAAGCGTTTCGCTTTATCCGCCATTTTATGGGCGAGCGATTCAAGCGTTTCGCGTCTGCGCTCTCGGTACCCTTCCGCATCCAAGGTTACGGTATAATATGTTTCTTTCTGTTTATTGATTGCAAGATGAGCTAAATACTGTAAGGCATTGAGTGTTTGTCCGCGTTTCCCAATGAGAATTGCGATATTTTCGCCATCCATTTGGAAAGTTACATGATTCTCTTCTACCGTTGATGTAATTTCAACGTTAACATTCATATTTCTTGTAACTTCTTTCAAGAAATTCTCCGTTTCCTTAATTGGATCTAGTTTTACCTTAACTTTAACGATTGCCGGCTTTGCTCCAATTAAACCAAGAATTCCTTTTCTACCTTCATCGATAATCTCAATTTCAACACGGTCCTCAGTCGTGTCTAACTGCTGTAGAGCTGATTGTACAGCTTCTTCAACTGTTGAACCGCTAGCAGTTATTTCTCTCACTTTTTGTCTCCTCCAGTATCGGTATTCGTCATCATTGGTTTATTGATTAGTAATGTTTGTAAAACCATAAAGATATTACCTGTTACCCAGTATAGCGCAAGTGCTGCTGGGAAGAAGAACGACATAACACCAATCATGATTGGCATCATATAAAGCATTAAATTCATTTGCATCGCCATTTGTGGATTCTGCGATGCTGCTGTATTTGTTGACATCATAATCTTTTGCTGGAGGAATGTGAATCCAGCAACGAGAAATGGTAAAACATAGTCTGGTGAACCGAGTTCGAACCATAAGAAATTGTATTGACTGATTTCTGTTGTCCGTCTGATTGCATGGAACATCGCAATTAAGACCGGCATCTGAACAAAAATTGGTAAACACCCTGCCAGCGGATTCACACCATTTCGCTGGAACAGCTCCATCGTTTCCTGCTGTAGTTTTTGTTGGGTGTTAGCATCTTTGGAACTGTATTTTTTCTGCAGCTCTTGCAATTTCGGTTGGATTTCCTGCATTGCTTTTGAACTTTTTATTTGTTTTATACTTAATGGTAAAATTAATAGACGAATTAATATAGTAACGATAATAATTGAAAGACCATAACTATTATTGAAGATTTCAGCTATTTTTATGATGACCCATGAAAGCGGATATACAAAAATCGTGTTCCAAATTCCTTCACTTTCTGCAGTGATTGGTTGATCGATTTCATTACAGCCTGCAAGCATCAGCGCGAGTCCGATCATCGCAAATAGCAGTATATATTTTTTGCGCAACATTTTTCCTCCTTAGCTTGTACGTGAAACTCTATTTGCTATTTTATCCTAATTGCGAATAAGATTCTATGTTTAACTTGTTTTTTATTTATTTTTCAAAAGTCGCTGCTTATATAATAAATGACTTAAACTTTTCTTCATTTCATAGAAGCCCATATTTTTCGTAGGTTGCCTCGCAATAATGACCATATCTACTGTCGGTTTAATGTCTGCTTCCAGTTCATGAAAGGCTTGGCGCAAATAGCGTTTAATCTGATTTCTTTTCACGGCATTACCGATTTTTTTCCCGACAGATAGGCCAATCCGAAAGTGTTCTTGTCCCGGTTTTTCGGCATAATAAATGACAAGCTGACGGTTTGCGAATGATTTTCCGTGCTTGAATATGTATTGAAATTCGTTATTTTTTTTAATCCGATATGCTTTTTTCATTACACTTCACCTTTATTGCTCTCTAGCTTGTCTTATATTTATGAAGCACTCATTTAAGGAAGTCCTCAAATGAGCGCTTCCACTTTTCTAATAAAAAAACCACTGATTTGTCAGTGGCTTATGCGGATAATACTTTTCTTCCTTTGCGACGGCGACGTGCTAAAACTTTACGTCCATTTTTTGTAGCCATACGTGCACGGAAGCCATGTACTTTTTTACGCTTACGGTTACTTGGTTGGTATGTTCTTTTCATTTACTGCACCTCCCTAGGGATTCTAATATCTAAAGTTTAATTTTTAACTAATCCAGTAGACGGTCTTAATAATTATACGTAATACACATACCTCATGTCAACATTAAATTTTACCACGCTCTTCCTCACTTCATTTCCACTTGTTATACAACACAAAAACCGCATTATAACCTACTAACAACTTATACACACCCTTGATTTTCAACTAACCAGATTATTCGACTACTATCGACAATTTACTCACATGATAAACGCATGTTGATACTTTTTTATAAACATGCGGGGAGTTATGTGGATAACTGTCGAAAAACCATTGCACCATTAGTTTTTATCTGGTATTATTATTATGTTTTCATCTGTGGAAAACTAATAGCGCTTAAATTTTATTCACAGGCTGTGGATATCTTTGTGGATAGTCATTCACAGTTTCTTTATTATTTTTTCCACAGAATTGTGGATATAGTTTATAAATCATGCTAAACTTTAAGGACTACATATTCATTCATCCACAGGCTTTTTATTAAAAAGATTGGCATTCACCTCCTTTTTTTCTGCCAGTTTGGCAATTAAAGGAGGCTATTTTAACCTGTCTACAAAATCTACCACTATATAACCTATCAACACAGAAAGGAGTGAATTCCCAATTGGAAAATATTGAAGAGCTGTGGCAAGCTGCATTAGAAAAAATTGAAGAAAAGGTCAGTAAACCAAGTTATGATACATGGTTAAAAAATACAGAAGCCGTAGAGCTAAACCAGACAACTTTGATTGTATCTGCACCGAATGAATTTGCGAGAGATTGGCTAGAAAACCAATATACGAATGTCATTAATGAAGTGTTGGAAGAAGTAACTGGATCAAGACTTGAAACAAAGTTCATTATTCCTGATCCTTCACCACCTGCTGAAGAAGCTAAACAAACAGGACAAGAATCAACTTCACCTTCGAACCACAATGACTTCCCTAACTCCATGCTGAATGAAAAGTATACATTTGATACATTTGTAATCGGAGCTGGGAACCGGTTCGCGCATGCTGCTTCCCTAGCTGTAGCTGAAGCTCCCGCGAAAGCTTATAACCCGTTATTTATATACGGTGGAGTTGGTCTTGGGAAAACCCATTTAATGCATGCAATTGGCCACTATGTAAGAGAGCATAATCCTAATGCGAAGGTTGCCTATGTCACTTCTGAGAAATTCACGAACGAATTCATCAATGCAATCATGGATAATAAATCGAATGCCTTCCGCAATAAATATCGGAATATTGATGTCCTATTAATAGATGATATTCAATTTATTGCTGGAAAAGAATCAACTCAAGAAGAATTTTTTCATACGTTTAATGCATTACATGAAGAAAGTAAGCAAATTATCATCTCTAGTGACCGTCCACCGAAAGAAATTCCGACATTGGAAGACAGATTGCGTTCCCGCTTTGAATGGGGCCTCATAACAGATATAACCCCACCGGATCTCGAGACGAGAATCGCAATTTTAAATAAAAAGGCAAAAGCAGAAGGGCTTGAAATACCGAACGAAGTCATGCTTTATATTGCAAATCAAATCAATACGAACATTCGTGAATTAGAAGGTGCATTGATACGTGTCGTTGCCTATTCTTCTCTTGTCAATCAAGATATTGATGCAGCCCTTGCCGCGGAAGCATTGAAAGATATTATTCCTAGCAATAAGCCAAAAGAAATTACCGTCGAAGGAATTCAAGAAATCGTTTCAAGAAAATATAATATTCGTATGGAAGACTTTGCTGCGAAGAAACGGACAAAATCAATCGCTTTTCCAAGGCAAATTGCCATGTATCTCTCAAGAGAAATGACTGATCTTTCTTTACCGAAAATTGGAGACGAGTTTGGGGGGCGTGATCATACAACTGTTATACATGCCCATGAAAAGATTTCAAAAATGATTGCAGATGATACTTCTTTCAGTCAAGAAATCGATGAAATAATAGAAACGATCAAATCAATTTAACGGGATACCTGTGTATACTGTTTATAAGCTTTCACAATTATAAACAGATTGTCAACATGTGTAAAACTATACGAAACAAGATATCAAGATACTTATCCACATATCAACAGGCCTTATTACTATTATTACTGTTTTTTATAATAAATAATATATATAGAGAGAACTTCCGCTAGGAGGATAAATTCATGAAATTTACAATCAAACGAGATTTATTAATAACTGCTGTTCAAGATGTAATGAAAGCAATCTCTGCACGACCTGTCATTCCAATTCTTTCTGGAATGAAAATTGAAGCAAGCATTCACGGTATTACATTGACAGGAAGTGATTCCGATATTTCGATCGAATCTTTTATTCCTAGTGAAGAAAATGGAAATGTAAATGTTGAAAATATTGAACCTGGAATAATTGTGCTTCAAGCGAGATATTTCCCTGATATTGTAAGGAAATTACCACAAGATACCGTGGATTTCATTGTAGAGGAAAACTATCAAGTAAAAATCAGTTCAGGTAAATCAGAATTTACGCTTGTTGGTCAAAGCGCAGAAGAATATCCGCATCTTCCAAGACTTGAAGCAGAGACAAGTTTTGAAATGCCGATTCCTTTATTTAAAAATATGATCAAACAGACTGTATTTGCCGTATCAACGATGGAAACACGTCCAATATTAACTGGTGTAAATATTAAATTAGAGAATAATGAACTTACTTTCACGGCAACAGACAGTCACCGCTTAGCAATGCGAAAAACAGCTATTGAAGCGGCTGAAGTTGCGTTTCATAATGTGGTTGTACCTGGAAAAAGTTTAAATGAATTAAATAAAATCTTGGATGATACCGAAGAAACCGTTGAAATCAATGTAACGAATAACCAAATTCTTTTCAGGACGAAGCATTTAAGCTTCCTCTCCCGTTTACTTGATGGAAATTATCCGGAAACTTCTCGACTTATCCCAGAAGAAAGAAAAACAAGAATCGTCGTGAATACAAAAGAATTATTAAATACAATCGATAGAGCTTCTCTACTTGCAAGAGAAGAAAGAAATAATGTCGTTAAACTTACAACACAAGGAAGCTCCATTGTAGAGATTACAAGTAACTCACCGGAAGTAGGAAATGTTCATGAGGAAATTGTTGTAGAAACGATTGAAGGAGAAGAATTGAAGATCTCTTTCAGCTCAAAATATATGATGGATGCACTAAAATCAATGGAATATGATGAAGTGATTATCGACTTTACCGGGGCTATGCGCCCATTTGTAATCATTCCAAAAGAAGATGACTCGATTTTACAATTAATTTTACCAGTCCGGACCTATTAATTTTATAAAGACTAAGTGAAAAAAACCTTTATCCACATGTGGATAAAGGTTTTTTGCTTAATTGAACAAAGGCGTAAGTGATGGGACAAGCTTTGCGCAGTACTGAACTTAACAATCCTTCAATTGAAAATTTGCCGAACGTTTATGCGGAGCTTAGGAGCAATTATAATCTTCGTGAAGAAAGTCAACATCAGCTGAAGAAAAATAAGTTTGCACCTGGATAGACACCCGCACCTTTGTTCAATTTAAAACAAAAAATAAGCCATTTTGAGAAGTTTTTGCCCCTCCCCAGTGGATTACCTTTCAAAATGGTGAAAACTTTAGTAAAATAGGTTTATAGAGTTTTTAACGGTAAATACTAAAACTAACAAGTCTTTTACAGGAAATGCTATTCCATTTTTTTCCATAAGACGAAAAGAAAACATGGTGATGAATGATATGCAGGAAAAAGTAAACATAACAACGGAATATATAACGCTTGGTCAGTTGATTAAAGTTCTTAATATCCTTGAATCCGGCGGTATGGTTAAAGCCTATCTAAAAGATGTCGGAGCTAATGTAAACGGAGAATTGGAACATCGCCGCGGCCGGAAATTGTATCCAGGTGACACGGTCGAAATCGAAGGAAATGCTTATATCGTAAGTGCCGAGGACTAGATTGCATGCATATCGAACAGCTAGTCCTTAAAAACTTTAGAAATTATGATGAGCTCACCCTTACTTTTGATGATAAGGTCAATGTCATTATCGGGGAGAACGCCCAAGGCAAGACAAATCTCATGGAAGCAATCTATTGTCTAGCCTTTACAAAGTCTCACCGGACAACGAAAGAAAAAGAACTTATTCAATGGGACAAAGAATATGCTAAAATAGAAGGTAGAGTAAAAAAGAAAAGTCAGGTCCTTCCCCTGGAGATGGTTATCTCGACGAAGGGAAAGAAAGCGAAACTAAATCATCTGGAACAACGCAGATTAAGTGATTTCATTGGTGCATTGAATGTCGTCATGTTTGCCCCCGAGGATTTGACACTTGTAAAAGGTCCTCCCCAAGCCCGCAGACGTTTTATTGATATGGAACTCGGGCAAATCCAGGCGACATATATTTATCATTTAGCACAGTATCAAAAGATTTTAAAACAGCGTAATTCTCTTCTAAAACAATTACAACGTCAAGGCAGTACCCAAGTTACCATGCTTGAGATCCTTACCGACCAGTTGATCCAGCATGCTGCGATCATTTTAGCGAAACGGTTCAGCTTTTTAAAACTGTTAAGAAAATGGGCAGCACCGCTTCATCATCAAATCAGTCAAGAACTTGAAGAGCTGGAAATTAAATACGATGCAAGTATCGATGTATCTGAACAGGATAGCGAAGAAGAAATCGAAACGGCTTTTCAGAATAAATTCGAAGAGATACAAGAAAAGGAAATCGAACGTGGAACAAGTCTGATTGGTCCCCACCGCGATGATTTAATCTTTTACGTGAATGGAATGGATGTTCAGACCTATGGCTCCCAAGGGCAACAACGTACAACCGCCCTTTCTTTAAAACTCGCAGAAATCGAATTGATTCACCATGAAGTCGGCGAATATCCGATTTTACTGTTAGATGATGTATTAAGTGAGCTGGATGACTTTAGACAATCCCATTTATTAAATACCATTCAAGGAAAAGTACAGACCTTTGTTTCGACAACAAGCGTTGATGGTATTCATCATGAAACATTAAAAGAAGCAGAATTGTTCCGAGTAACAAATGGAACTGTAACTGTAGAAAAGCACTAAAGGAGGTCCTAACTTACCTTATGTTTATTGATATAGGAAATGGGAATGTCATACAATCCTCAACAATTATTGCAATAATTGATTACGAGCTCATCTCCTCATCTGTGCTCTTACAAGAAATGATAGATAAAGCCAATCAGGAAAAAACACTAAAGGGACCTACTATCCATGCGAAATCAATGATGGTCACAACAGAAGGAACCTACGTCAGCACTCTATCGGTAGCAACCCTAAAAAAACGCACAAGCATTAAAGCAACCATCAAACACATGGAAGACTATTACTAGCATCTTTCTAATTTTTTTCACGTATTAACGGTCTGTAATACCCCTCCTCTAAACATGAGGGAAAACCAATATGTGAAGACCGGGGATAAACAGTCCGTAAATCCCTGATTCTGTTCAACTAACGGAAGGATACCCCAAACCCCACTGAATGAAGTTTCACTTTATTAATTTCTCTTTAGACTAATGTAGGATATAAGAGTTTTCCGGGAGCATTCCCGATACCTTGAGACTTCAATGGGAGGCCTGCTAAGAACGGTCATGCCCAGTGCGCCTGGGTTAACCAGCCGTCCACGGAAAGAAAGAGGGGCCAGGAATGCGGACCCTAGAAAGAAAGTCACCATACTGCAAAATAAATTTAAGTAAGCTTTTAAAATAGAAATGAGTGAGAGATTTATGGAAGAAAATGTATCTAATAATCAATCCTATGACGCCGAACAAATTCAGGTCTTAGAAGGCCTCGAAGCGGTTCGCAAACGTCCCGGAATGTACATCGGATCCACAAGTGCAAGAGGACTCCACCACCTTGTCTGGGAAATTGTCGACAACAGTATCGATGAAGCCCTTGCCGGATACTGTGACCACATCCAAGTGATCATTGAAAAAGACAACAGCATCACCGTAAAAGATAATGGTCGTGGAATTCCCGTTGACATCCAAAAGAAAACTGGCCGACCAGCAGTTGAAGTCATTATGACGGTTCTTCATGCCGGCGGTAAATTCGGTGGTGGCGGTTATAAAGTTTCCGGTGGACTCCACGGCGTTGGTGCATCCGTTGTAAATGCTCTTTCCAGCGGTCTTGAAGTATACGTACACCGTGATGGGAAAATCTACTCTATTGCTTTTGAACAAGGTAAAGTCGTGAAAGAACTCGGTGTCGTTGGTGAAACTGAGATTCAAGGAACAGAAATCCATTTCACACCAGACCCGGAGATTTTCACAGATACAACGGAATTTGAATTTGAAATATTAGAGCAGCGTCTCCGTGAACTCGCCTTTTTAAATAAAGGCCTTACAATCACAATAGAAGATAAACGAGAAGACAGAGAGCCTGTCAGCTATTACTACGAAGGCGGAATCAACTCTTACGTTGAATATATTAACCAGAATAAAGATGTACTTCATGAACCGTTTTATGCTAACGGCTCTACCCAAGGTATTGAAGTTGAAATATCGATCCAGTACAATGACGGATTTGCCTCGAATCTATATTCTTTCGCTAACAATATTCATACGTATGAAGGTGGAACACATGAAGTTGGTTTCCGTACTGCTTTAACCCGTGTAATTAATGAATATGCTCGTAGAAACGGATTATTAAAAGAAAATGAAACAAACTTGACCGGGGACGATGTTCGTGAAGGAATGACCGCAATTGTCTCGATCAAGCACCCGGACCCGCAATTTGAAGGTCAAACGAAAACCAAACTAGGAAATAGTGAAGTACGTACAGTTACCGATCAAGTTTTCAGTGAAACGTTCCAAACGTTCCTCCTTGAGAATCCAACGGTTGGCCGTATTATAGTCGATAAGGGCCTGATGGCTTCAAGGGCAAGACTTGCTGCGAAAAAGGCAAGGGAGCTTACGAGAAGAAAGAGTGCGCTTGAAGTTTCGAATTTACCAGGTAAACTTGCCGACTGTTCCTCGAAAGATGCATCTATTAGTGAGCTGTATATCGTGGAGGGGAACTCTGCCGGTGGGTCTGCTAAGGCTGGTAGGGACAGACATTTCCAAGCAATCCTGCCGCTAAGAGGTAAGATTCTAAACGTGGAAAAAGCAAGACTCGACCGAATCTTATCTAATGCAGAAATCCGTTCAATGATTACTGCGATTGGTACAGGCATTGGTGAAGAATTCGATATTGAAAAAGCACGTTATCATAAAATCGTAATTATGACGGACGCTGATGTGGATGGTGCTCATATCCGCACCTTGCTGCTTACCTTCTTCTTCCGGTATATGCGTCCATTAATTGAACACGGATATATCTATATTGCACAGCCACCCCTTTTCCAAATTAAACAAGGGAAAAATGTGCAATACGTTTATAGTGACGAGGAATTGCAAGAGTCATTGACTGAACTGCCGGAAGCACCAAAGCCAATTATCCAGCGTTATAAAGGACTGGGTGAAATGGATGCAGATCAACTTTGGGAAACAACAATGAATCCAGAGAACCGCACCTTGCTTCAAGTGCAGCTGACAGATGCGATTGAAGCGGATCAGGTCTTTGATATGCTCATGGGCGATAATGTAGAACCGCGCCGAAACTATATTGAACAAAATGCAAAATACGTTCAAAACTTGGATATATAGAATTTGGAAATGAAGAGGACTGGGGCAATTTGCTCCCCTCTTTCGTTTCTTCTGTAGATAGAAAACTATAAGAACAAAGTGCTGTGGATAACTATGAACACTGGCATTAGCCACGTCCGGCTCCAGCGCCCAGCAACTAGCAAACTTCACACTCCTCCAATCGATAAGTCAACATCAACTCACTATCGTTCGTTGTGTTTCCTTTATCTCATTCCGGAGTGCTCCAGTTTGTACGTTGCTAAACGGGCGCTTGCGCCTTTGTTCTACGGGGAAAATGAGTTTTCCCGACTAGGAGGTAACAGAAATGGCTGAAGAACACAGGAATGTACAGGAAATAAATATTAGTCAGGAAATGCGGACATCTTTCCTTGATTATTCAATGAGTGTTATTGTATCAAGGGCTTTACCCGATGTACGCGACGGCATGAAGCCGGTTCACCGCAGGATCATCTATGCGATGAATGATTTAGGCATGACTCCGGATAAAGCATATAAAAAATCCGCTCGTATCGTCGGTGAAGTAATCGGTAAGTATCACCCGCATGGCGACTCTGCCGTTTATGACACGATGGTGCGGATGGCACAGGATTTCAGCTATCGTCATATGCTTGTCGATGGTCATGGGAACTTTGGTTCGGTTGATGGTGACCAAGCTGCGGCAATGCGTTATACTGAGGCAAGACTATCAAGAATATCAATGGAATTAGTCCGTGATTTGAATAAAGATACGGTTGATTTCAGAGATAACTACGATGGTTCAGAGCGGGAACCAGCTGTTTTCCCTGCCCGTTTTCCTAATTTGCTAGTGAATGGAACGTCAGGGATTGCGGTCGGAATGGCAACGAATATCCCTCCTCATAACTTAGGTGAGACAATTGACGCAGTCCTCGCTTTATCGAAGGATGAAGAGATTACAATCGAGGAATTGATGGAATATCTACCGGGACCAGATTTCCCGACAGCGGGAATCATCATTGGCAGAAGTGGTATTCGTAAAGCCTATGAAACAGGCAGAGGCTCGATTACAATGCGAGCAAAAGTTGATATTGAAGAACATGCAAATGGCAAGTCAACAATCATCGTGACCGAATTGCCATATCAAGTGAATAAAGCGAGACTCGTAGAAAAGATTGCCGAGCTTGTCCGTGATAAACGAATTGACGGCATTACCGATTTACGTGACGAATCAAGCCGTGAAGGTATGCGTATTGTCATGGAAATCCGCCGGGATGCCAATGCGAATGTTATTTTAAACAATTTATATAAATTTACTGCCTTGCAAACGACATTTGGTGTGAACACATTAGCACTTGTCGACGGGCAGCCGCAAATATTAAATATTAAACAGTGTCTCGAGCATTATCTCACCCACCAGGTTGAGGTCATTGAAAGGCGTACTGCTTTTGAATTGAAGAAAGCAGAAGCCCGTGCTCATATTTTAGAAGGGTTGCGGATTGCGCTTGATAATCTTGATGCTGTCATTAACTTGATCCGTAATTCGAAAACAACTGAAATTGCCCGTGAAGGGTTAATGACACAATTCAATTTATCAGAGAAACAAGCCCAGGCCATTCTTGATATGCGACTCCAACGCTTAACTGGCTTGGAGCGGGAAAAAATTGAAAATGAATATAGTGAATTGCTCGCACTAATTGCTGAGTTGAAAGCAATCCTTGCTGATGAAGAGAAAGTACTTGAAATCATCCGTGAAGAATTAACGGAAATTAAAGAGCGTTACAGTAATGAACGTCGTACAGAAATTGTTGCTGGTGGGATTGGCTTTTTCGAGGATGAGGACTTGATTCCGGAAGAAAATATCGTCATCACCCTCACCCATCACGGCTACATTAAACGTTTGCCAGCCTCGACGTATCGTACACAACGCCGGGGCGGCCGAGGTATTCAAGGAATGGGAACGAATGAAGACGACTTTGTTGAACAACTCGTCTCTTGTTCGACCCACGATACGATCCTCTTTTTCACGAATCGTGGAAAGGTTTATCGCTTGAAAGGATATGAAATTCCTGAATTCAGCCGAACTGCAAAAGGAATTCCAATCATCAACTTACTACAAGTGGAAAATGACGAATGGATCAATGCAGTCATTGCGGTGGAAGAGTATGATAAAGAAGCGTATCTTATTTTTACGACGAAATTTGGAATTGCGAAACGTACATCACTTTCCATGTTTGCGAACATCCGTCGTGGCGGTTTGATTGCTGTTCATCTACGTGATGAAGATGAACTGATTTCCGTTCGTTTATCTAATGGGAAGAAAGATATTATGATTGCAACCAAAAATGGTTATCTGATCCGCTTTGAAGAAGAGCAGATTCGCCCGATGGGAAGAACAGCAGCCGGAGTGAAAGGTATTTCCTTACGGGATGATGATGAAGTCGTCTCGATGGAAATCATTGAGCCTGGTGCAAACATTCTTCATGTGACTGAGAATGGTTACGGAAAACAGACGCCTGAAGAAGAGTACCGTAGAATTAACCGTGGCGGTAAAGGTGTCCTGACATGCAGAATTACGGATAAAACTGGTAAAGTCGTGAAGGTAAAAACAGTGACAGGTGAAGAAGACCTGATGCTTATAACGATTGCCGGTGTTTTAATCCGGATCCCGGTTGAAGAAATTTCCGAAACGGGAAGAAATGCAATGGGAGTTCGTCTCATTCGCTTGCAAGATAAGGAGCAGGTTGCAACCGTTGCTAAGATTGATGATGAAGAGGATTTGGAAATTAAAGAAGATGACTCCTCGTCAGAAGGTGAAACGGAAACGGTAATCGACCATGACAGCGACATCGCGGAAACATCGGCAATGGATGAAGATCTAAATGATGAAGATATAGAAGAATAACGGTGTTGAAAGTGACTCGGGATAAACGGATACAAATATACGTTTTAGGCGGGTCACTTTTCCCATTTAAAATTGGAGGCAGGAGTATGCGTGTACATCCAACCCAATTAGTTGCAGGTACCGTGCTTTTACGGGATGTGAAGGGTAAATCTGGTCACCCGATTATGAAAGAGGGAACGATTTTAACGAATGAACATATTACCGTCTTACATAAATTTCTAATTGAATCCGTAGAAGTCTCGAATAAGTTAGAAAACGGTGAAGCATTTATCGCGAAAGAACATGTAAAGTCTAAGGAACAGTCAAAACCCGTGGAAAGGAATATTTACCTTGAAGCAGAAGAGTCTCGCTCCTTCCCTGCCCATTACTTGGAGGTAGTGCGGGATTATAAACAATTCTTCGCAGATTGGAATAACGGTGTTCCCATCGATATGGTAAAGGTACGACAATCTATTCTGCCGCTGCTTGAACGAATTGGGGAATTAGATATGGAAATATTCACCCTGCATCAATATGGGGCAGCGGAAGATTATCTTTATCACCATAGTGTTGCTGTCAGTCTTCTCGCCGCATTCTTAGGAAAAGAGTTAGGCTATCGTAAAGGAGAATGGATTCAGCTTGGAGTTGCCGGCTATCTTGCGGATGCCGGAATGACCCGAATTGATTCTGATATCTTAACAAAAGGCGGACCACTGACCGAGCAGCAAGTACAAGATATGAGAAATCACTCGACGTACTCTTACCGGATGGTGGAAAATTTGACTGGCTTATCGAAAACAGGGAAAATCGCTATTCTTCAGCATCATGAACGGATGGATGGGAGCGGTTATCCACTAGGGATACGGAATGAACAGATCAATACTTTTGCCCGGATACTAGCTGTTTGTGATACATATCATGCGATGACAAGTGCCCGCATGTATAAAGCGAAACAATCCATTTTTAAAGCACTGGATGAGCTATTTCAGGAGCGTTATACAAAGTTAGATCTGAAGATTGTCCACCCTTTTATTGAAAGTTTGGCGAAGCGGGTCGTCGGAAAAACCGTCCACCTGACGAATCATAAGACAGGGGAAATTGTGTACTTTGATGACGATCACCCTGCATCTCCTTTAGTGAAATTACATGAAACCGGTGAAATCATTAGCTTACAGATGAATCCTGAATTACAAATTGAGGAGATTATTTTAGATTAGGTGGGTTTGGCGGGGATTAATCCCCGGAGGTAGTATTGTATCTTTGTGGAGCAGCTTGGTGGTAATGGAGAAGGTTTAATCACCTGAAAATCGTAGCATCCAGCCAGCATTCCCGGTAGATAACAGAGTCCCTAATCCTCTAAAAACACTGATTTATAATCATTTCGGTAGGTTAGAGCCCTTATTTATTGTATAAGAAACTATAAAATACTAATATCCAATACAGATAATCTTTACGAATGAAACAGGAGGCACTATGAATAATCAATCTTTTACTCCAGTCATCATTGGAACGGATATTAACGCCTATAATATGGCGATATCCTTCCATGAAGCCTATGATATTCATCCCATTCTTGTTGGCAAACAGGAAATGGGATTTACAAGCTTTAGTACAATCCCAGAGCGGATTGACATACACCCCGATATAACGGATAAAGGGAGATTCGTCCCGATTCTAAAAGAACTCGCGGAAAACTTACAAAATCGCAATCATCCGTTAGTGCTCGTTGGTACGAATGATGCGTACGTCCGCTTGATTATTGAAAATGAAGAAGAACTGAAGAAATATTATCGTTTCAACTATATATCCGAAGACCTGATGAATCGGCTGCAGAAGAAAGCAAACTTCTATAAACTTTGCGAGGAGTATGGAATTGATACACCGACGACATACTTCTATGACTGTAAAGACGATAGCCCGTTCACAGAAGAAATGACATACCCTGTCATTATTAAACCGAGTAATGGAATTGAATATTATAAACATCCGTTCACAGGTCAAGAGAAGGTCTATCGGGTAAATACGCCAGAAGAAACAGATAAGGTCATCCAAATGATTAAGAATAGCGGTTACCGGGATGAACTGATTATTCAGGATTATATTCCGGGAGACGATACGTACATGTGGGATTCAGTTCTTTATTTAAACTCGAAAAGTAAGACTGAACTTGTTACATTTGGACAAGTTGTTTTGCAAGAGCATACGGCAACAGCAATCGGTAATTACACGTCTGTTCTTACCCGTTACAACGAGGAAATGATGAAGAAATTACAGCAATTTCTAGAGACGGTTGGCTATGTCGGTTTTGCCAATTTCGATATAAAGTATGATGAGCGCGACGGGAAATTTAAAATCTTTGAAGTCAATATCCGTCAAGGTCGATCCAGTTATTATGTAACAGCACTCGGACATAATATGGCAACATATATTGTCGATGATGTTCTTCATGATAAGGAAAAACCGACGACTTATTTAAATGAGGAATATCTATTTTCCGTTGTACCACGGATTGTGCTAAATAACTTTGTCGAAAATGAAGCAGTGAAGCAAGATGTTAAGCGGCTTGTTAAGGAGAAAAAATGGGGTAACCCCCTCTTTTACAAAAAGGATAAGAGCTTCAAGCGTAAATTCTATATGCTGCTCAGACAAATTAACTATTACCGGAAATATAAAAATAATAAATGGTAAAATCCCCAGAATACCCTGGGGATTTTTTCTAGCGATAGTACTAAATTCCAGCTGGGAGAATTTCGAATCTACTTACTATTCCTATTAAATTCGAACTGGTTGAAAAACGTCAAGAATTGGCGTAAAGTAAATAAAAATAGCTAAGCTAAACGAGAAAGATTGAAGAATATATTAGGAGGCCAGGACGAATATGCGTGAAGATAAATTTGGGAAAGAAGGCTTAACGTTTGATGATGTGCTGCTTATTCCTGCCCATTCACAAGTACTGCCAAATGAAGTGGAACTAGGAACACAATTATCCGAGACATTGAAGTTGAAGTCCCCTTTCATTAGTGCTGGAATGGATACTGTTACAGAAGCAGAAATGGCAATTGCAATGGCACGTCAAGGCGGTTTCGGAGTCATCCATAAAAATATGTCCATTGAAGAACAAGCGGAAATGGTTGACCGGGTAAAACGTTCCGAGAGTGGAGTAATTACGAATCCATTTTTTTTAACACCAGAGCATCAAGTCTATGACGCTGAACATCTCATGGGTAAATTCCGTATTTCCGGTGTACCGATTGTGAATGATATCGAGGAGCAAAAGCTTGTCGGTATTTTAACGAACCGTGACTTGCGCTTTATCCAGGATTATTCTATCCAGATTTCTAAAGTGATGACTAGTGAAAATCTTGTCACTGCTCCAGTAGGTACAACATTGAACGAAGCAGAAAAGTTACTGCAGCAGCATAAGATTGAGAAGCTTCCACTCGTAGATGAAAATGGTATACTGAAAGGTCTTATCACGATTAAAGATATTGAGAAAGTTATCGAATTTCCGAACTCTGCGAAGGATTCTCAAGGAAGATTGCTTGTAGCAGCTGCAGTTGGAGTGACGGGAGATGCGATGAACCGAATTGAGAAGCTCGTGGAGGCAGGAGCTGACGCCATTGTAATTGATACAGCTCATGGTCACTCAGAAGGTGTACTGGAACAATTGAAAAAGGTGCGAGCAGCTTATCCGGATCTTGACATTATTGCAGGGAACGTTGCAACAGCAGAAGGAACCGTAGCTTTAATTAAAGCTGGTGCATCAATTGTTAAAGTTGGAATTGGACCTGGTTCGATCTGTACAACACGAGTTGTAGCAGGTGTTGGAGTACCACAAATTTCAGCTGTTTATGAATGTGCAAAAGCAGCTCAAGAATACAATGTACCTGTTATTGCCGATGGTGGAATCAAATATTCCGGCGATATTGTAAAAGCAATTGCGGCAGGCGCACATGCGGTAATGCTCGGCAGTATGTTCGCAGGTACAACGGAAAGCCCTGGTGAAACAGAAATTTACCAAGGCAGAAAATATAAAGTTTATCGTGGCATGGGGTCTCTTGGCGCTATGAAAGCAGGTTCCAAAGATCGCTACTTCCAGGGTGATACGGAAGATGCGAAGAAACTTGTACCAGAAGGAATTGAAGGACGTGTCCCTTATAAAGGCGCACTTGCGGATATTTCCCATCAATTAATCGGTGGTTTACGTTCTGGAATGGGTTACTGTGGAACAGCAACGATTGAAGACTTACGCAAGAATGCGCAATTCGTCAAGATCACGAATGCCGGCCTCCGTGAAAGCCATCCACACGATGTGCAAATCACAAAAGAAGCTCCGAACTATTCGGTACAATAACTTTTGATAAAGCAAGCACTTATTTTTCTTGAAGGTCACACGCAAACCTAATAGAAAAATAGGTGCTTTTTTCTATCCTAAATTAGGCAGAATGGATGAAGTAGGTCGGATATAAAAAATGTTAAAATCAGGACAGAGGTCCGTCTATTTTTTTTGATGAAAATATGATAGAATATCTAGGTGCTACAATATAAATTTTTTAATCATGTTGGAGGTAAAATAAGTTGATTCAAGTAACTAAAAAAACTGTGTCAGGAATACTCACCTTTGTACTACTGATCACATCGTTCATGATACAGCCGCTCACAACCCATGCAGAAAGTACCCTCGATTTAAACGCAGAGTCTGCCATCTTAGTTGATGCGGGTACTGGAAAAGTTCTTTATGCGAAAAACGCAGATATTGCCCTTCCTCCAGCAAGTATGACGAAAATGATGACGGAATATCTTGTGCTTGAAGCGATCAATGAAGGAAAGATCGACTGGGATACAACAACTCAAATCAGCGATTATGCATATAAGATTTCAGCTAATGAGCTCTTTTCAGGAGTTGGTTTAACACAAGATAAAGATTATGCCGTACGCGACTTATATAACGCGATGGCCGTCTTCTCTGATAATGCGACAACGATTGCACTTGCTGAATTAATCGCAGGTTCAGAAACAGAATTTGTTAAGATGATGAATGATAAGGCTGAGGAATTAGGCCTTTCCGAATATAAATTTGTAAACAGCTCAGGTCTGGATAATGATTCCTTGGGAGATGACATGCCTAAGGGAACGGACCCGAATGCAAGTAACCTTCTATCTGCGCGCTCTGCAGCTCAGCTTGCCTATCATTTAGTCAATGATTTTCCGGAAGCTTTAGAGATTTCAAGTCAGACAGAAGTGGAATTTGAAGATTACAAGATTGAAAACTTAAACTGGATGCTTCCTCATGAAGCAACATTTTTACAATCCTTCCATTATGAAGGAGTGGACGGATTGAAGACAGGTAATACGGATCTCGCTGGTTATACGTTCACTGGTACAGCTGAAAGAGATGGAACCCGCCTAATTACAGTTGTAATGAAGACTGGTTCAAAAGAAGAGCGCTTCAGAGAAACAGCAAAATTACTCGACTATGGTTTCAATAATTTCGCATCTGAAGAATTATTCCCGGCTGGTCACCAGCTGGAAGATAAAGGAACTCTTCCTGTAGCTAAAGGAAAAGAAAAAGAAGTAAGTGTCTCAATTAGTGAAGGAATTGCTATTCCAATCCAGTCTGAAGAAGCAGAGTTATATAGTTTGGAATACAATATCGATGAAGAGAAATTAAATGATGACGGTAAAATTGTAGCGCCAATTGAGAAGGGTGAAAAACTCGGTACCGCAACACTTGTTTATCAAGGAGAAGCAACCGACCATGGTTATATATTTGATCAGGAATCCGTCGTTGTTGACGTGGTTAGTGATGAAGCAGTTGAAAAAGCAAACTGGTTCATGCTTACTCTAGGAGCAATTGGTGACTTCTTCGGTAATGTCTTTACAACAGCAGTAGATTGGATTAAAGGATTGTTTTAATCGAAGTAATAATGATTTTTACGTCCAAATTAGAGTATTTGCTGGGAGCAACCCCAATACTACTGAGACTCTTGTGAGAGGACCTAGGTGAGCCTCCGCAACGGGCTTGCCCGTGAGGAGGCTCACCAGCCGCCCACGGAAAGCGATGATGTATTGGAGCTGCGGATTTAGGATAGGATATGTTATACATCCTTGCTTTTTTAAAGTAAATCAGCTATGATGGTAGCAAATCAGATGAATTAAAGGTACTGACAGGAAATAGTAGCGGTTATTTCTTCTGTAGAGAGTCGATGGTTGGTGTGAATCGACGTTGAAATGCTGTGAATCCATCCTTGAACTGGTTTATCGAACAGGACTTGTTCCAGAGTAAATAAACCCGGGATCTCTGCACCGTTAATGCAGATCAAGCCGGAAGAGATAGATCTCTTCAACAAGGGTGGCAACGCGGGAATATAAACTCTCGTCCCTATTATTGGGATGAGAGTTTTTTTGATTTTAAATATTTAATAATAAATAAAAGGAGGAAAAGCAAATGTTGGACATGAAATTTTTACGGAACAATTATGAAGAAGTGAAAGCGAAACTTCAGCACCGAGGTGAAGACTTATCAGAGCTGGATACGTTTGGTGAACTCGATGAAAAACGCCGAAAATTGATTGCTGAAACAGAACAGTTGAAAGCAAAGAGAAATGCTGCGACACAAGAGATAGCTAAGCTAAAGAAAGAGAAAAAAGATGCGGATGCTGCGATTCAGGAAATGCGTCAAGTAGGTGAAGAGATTTCCAAACTTGATAAAGACTTGAAGGAAATAGAAGAAAAGTTGGAACAAGTCATGTATTCCATTCCAAACATCCCTCATGAAAGTGTACCAATTGGCGATGATGAAGAGGATAATGTGGTCCAGCGTACGTGGGGTGAGCAGCCGGAATTCGATTTCGAGGTGCAGCCACATTGGGACATTGCGGCGAACTTGAAGATTTTAGATTTTGAACGGGCCGCTAAAGTGACCGGTAGCCGCTTTGTTTTCTACACGGGACTTGGTGCAAGACTTGAGCGTGCATTATTGAACTTCATGATGGACTATCATGCGGATAACCATGGCTATAAAGAGATTCTTCCGCCATATATTGTTAATCGCATGAGTATGATTGGTACAGGACAGCTACCGAAATTTGCAGAGGATGCATTTAAACTTGAGGAATGGGACTATTATTTAATCCCGACTTCAGAGGTACCTGTTACGAACTATCACCGTGATGAGATCATGCTCGATTTACCAAAACAATATGTTGCTTACAGTGCGAATTTCCGGTCAGAAGCGGGCTCAGCCGGGCGTGATACAAGAGGTTTGATACGTCAGCATCAATTTAATAAAGTCGAGCTTGTTCACTTTGTTAAACCGGAAGATTCTTATGACACATTAGAGAAACTAACAGGTCACGCGGAGAAAATTCTGCAGGAATTAGAATTACCTTACCGTGTGATGAGCATGTGTACTGGCGATTTAGGTTTCACTGCTGCGAAGAAATACGATATTGAAGTATGGATTCCAAGTCAAGCTACGTACCGTGAGATATCTTCTTGCTCTAACTTTGAAGATTTCCAAGCAAGGCGCGCCGGCATCCGTTTCCGCCGTGATACGAACGCGAAACCGGAATACGTGCACACATTGAACGGATCTGGGCTGGCTGTTGGCCGTACGGTTACTGCTATTTTAGAAAATAACCAGCAGGAAGATGGCTCTGTTATCGTACCGAAAGCACTCATTCCTTATATGGGTGGAAAAGAAGTTATTAAATAAAGTTTGTTGGCACTGGCTGGTTCTAAAATGCCAGCTAGTGCTTTTTATCATGTATTAACGGTCTGTAATACCCCTACTGAATGAGTTTCACTTTATCATAAATTTTACGAAATGGATTGACAAGCATAAAATATTTATGGTATATTATATCTTGTGATTACGGAGGTATACCCAAGTCTGGCTGAAGGGGTCGGTCTTGAAAACCGAAAGGCGGGTCAAACCGCGCGGGGGTTCGAATCCCTCTACCTCCTCCATTTTTTATAAATCTTCAATCCTTTGAAACGCTTGTTCTTACTGAATGAAGCGTTTTTTTGCTATTTCCCGCTCGAGTTCACGATATTATACTTAGGTTAAAAATTTTTAACGATATCTACTTCTGAAATCCCCTCTTGACAAAGCGCGCGATTCACATTACTATTAACAGAAATAACATACACTTTAGACGATGATCAGACTAGTAGTATGAGAACTGTCCGACAGAAAATGGGATTCACCGGCTGAGAGATCCCTACGCACAAGCTTGTATGAACCTACCTGGGAGTCGTTAGCGATAAACTAACCGCAGGAAACTGTGTTATCAATGAAGAGAGGGCAATTTATTGCCAAAAATAGGTGGTACCGCGGAGCTGATTCCGTCCTTGTTTCAGGGATGGGATCAGCTTTTTTAGTTGTGAATTTTTATCACGTATTAACGGTCTGTAATCCCCCTCCTCTAAACATGAGGGAAACCCAATATGTGAAGGCTGGGGATAAACAGTCCGTAAATCCCTGATTCTGTTCAACTAACATTCAGTGGGGAGGGAAGGCATTCCCCACTGAATGAAGTTTCACTTTATCAAGAAATAGAAAAGAAGAGGTGTTCAAATTGTGTAAACGTATTGTTTTTGTAGGCTGTGGTTCAATGGCTGAAGCGATAATGGCTGGTATGCTGCAGACGAAGACAGTAGATAAAAATGATATTTATGTAACGAATAAACAGGATGAGGGGCGATTGGGTAATATCGAGGCTACGTATGGAGTGCAAACTTCTTATGATAAAGAAAAACTTCTTGATCTCGCAGACGTTGTTATTTTAGCAATGAAGCCGAAAGATTTAGCGGATTCCCTCCATGAAATACGTCCATTTATAAGAGAAGAGCAGCTCATCATTTCAGTTCTTGCAGGCATTATGACAGAAACAATAGAGGAGATAATTGGCAAAAGAAATGCTGTCGTCCGAGCAATGCCAAATACATCTGCGCAGATTGGCTATTCGGCTACTGCGATTGCAGCTGGAAAATATGTCGATCAGGAGAAAATCAATATTGCGGAGAGGTTATTTCAGTCGATTGGAGTAACGAAGGTGGTTGCTGAAGACGATATGCATACGGTGACAGCCATTTCTGGGAGCGGTCCAGCATTTATCTATTACTTTGTCGAAGCGATGACGACAGCAGCGTTAGAAGCCGGTATGGACGAACAGACGGCTGATGCACTTATTACCCAGACCATTATAGGTGCTGGAAAGATGTTGGAACAGTCCGGGGAACCAGCGTCAGTTTTAAGAGAAAATATTACGAGTGTAGGTGGAACAACTGCAGCCGGGTTAGAAACGCTTAAAGCAAATGAATTCGAGAAAATTATTATCGCCTGTATCGAAAGCGCCCGAAATCGCTCCATTGATCTTGGGAGAACGTTTTAAGTATAGAAAAAAGACAGGGAAAAAATTACCCTGTCTTTACTTTCTGCTCTTGGTTTTTCTTCCTAACTTTTGTATAATAATAATGTTAACTATTTTTCTTCACCATGGCTCCGTAGCTCAGGGGATAGAGCGTCAGTTTCCTAAACTGTGCGTCGCAGGTTCGAATCCTGCCGGGGCCGCTTTAACTTTTCATTTATCCACATGTGGATAAATGATTTTTTTATTGAATAGGAAACTATATCACAGGAGGAATTTTTCCTGTGGTTTTCTTCTTTTAGAGGACCGATTCCGAAACTATTCAGCTAAATTACTTTTAAAGTGTCACAAAATGTTCTAAAATGGATGTAAGTTCGTAAAAGATTTACATTATTTTATGTAATAAGAAATGTTAACGGTTACAAGTAAAGGAGAGGTGAATGATGGATATGAAACCAATTCCCGCAAGAGAAGGGAACTACAACTTACAGGATTATGAAGCATACAGAGAGAACTTTTCTTGGGAAGATGTGAAGCAGCATCTTAGTATGCAGCAAACGGGAAAGGTAAATATGGCGTATGAAGCGTTGGATCGTCATGCAGAAGACCCGGAGAAAAGGGACAAGCTCGCATTGATTTATTCGAGCCCGGACCGGGAGGAAACATTCACATTTCTTGAATTAAGTAAGCACAGTAACAAGTTTGCGAATGTACTTCGAAAATATAACGTACGTAAGGGAGACCGTGTATTTCTTTTCATGCCACGCAGTCCAGAGTTTTATGCCGCCTTTTTTGGGATTTTAAAAACAGGTGCAGTTGCCGGACCACTCTTTGAAGCATTTATGGAGCAGGCCGTACGCGATCGGTTAGAAGATAGTGAAGCAAGCATGCTCATTACAACAGCCGAACTATTAGAGCGTGTCCCTTATACGGAACTCCCTCACTTGGAAAACATTATAATTGTTGGTGAGGATTCGAATAAAGAAGGAACGTTCATCAGCTTTGAAGAAGAGATGAAAGCTGCACCAGAGGAATTTGAAATGGAATGGGTCAATTTGGAGGACGGGATGCTTCTGCATTATACGTCCGGTTCCACTGGTAGGCCTAAAGGGGTTTATCATGTGCATAACGCAATGATCCAGCATTATGCGACAGCTGAGTGGGTCCTCGATTTGAAGCCGGATGATGTTTATTGGTGTACGGCAGACCCAGGCTGGGTAACCGGGACAAGCTATGGTATCTTTGCGCCATGGCTCTACGGGGTGACAAATGTCATCCGCGGAGGCAGATTTACACCGGAATCTTGGTATGAAACATTGGAAAAATACAAAGTAACGGTTTGGTATACTGCTCCTACAGCACTTCGTATGCTTGTGAGCCATGGGGAAGATAAAGTAAAACAGTATGATTTATCCGCTTTACGTCATATTTTAAGTGTTGGTGAGCCGCTCAACCCGGAAGTGATTACTTGGGGACTACGTGCCTTTGGTTTACGGATTCATGATACATGGTGGATGACAGAAACGGGCGCACAAATGATTGTGAATCTCCCGTGTAATGAGATTCGCCCAGGCTCTATGGGCAAACCAATTCCTGGCGTTGAAGCGTCAATCATTGATCATGAGGGAAATGAACTGCCGCCGAATCAGATGGGTAACCTTGCGATTAAAGCCGGGTGGCCAGCAATGATGCGCCAGATTTGGAATAACCCGGGTAAATATGAAAGTTATTTTATCAATGGCTGGTATATTTCCGGAGACAGTGCTTACCGGGATGAAGATGGTTATTTCTGGTTCCAAGGGCGTCTAGATGACGTGATTAATACGTCTGGAGAGCGGGTTGGACCATTTGAAGTCGAATCAAAACTCATAGAACATCCAGCCGTCGCGGAAGCTGGAGTTATTGGGAAACCTGACCCAAAACGCGGAGAAATTATTAAAGCATTTATTACACTAAATGACGGGTATGAGGAATCAGAGGATTTACTTCAAGATATCCGCAAATTTGTTAAAACTGGTTTGAGTGCGCATGCTGAACCAAGGGAAATTGAAATCAAAGATACGATTCCAAAAACAAGAAGCGGAAAAATTATGCGCCGTCTCTTGAAATCATGGGAACTTGGACTGCCGACTGGAGATACATCTACATTAGAAAGCTGAATAAAGATAAAAATCCTGCATAAATAAAGATGCAGGGTTTTTTATTAACTCAACTTTCGTACCTAAAAACATCTGATTCGTTCAGATCTGTGAAGCGCTCGTAGCGGATGAAATATATACCTTGACAAGGTCGTTCAAACAAGAAAAAACACCTTAACTTTTGGTATAGTTGATTTGGCTAGAATCACTACCAAAATAGAAGAAAACTCCTACTATGATAACGAATAACAATCAAAATAAGCAACTGCCAAATGCTAATATAGTGTTATTGATTGTACGTATGTTGTCCAAACCAATGCGGACATACTCAGAGGTGCTTCTTCACTTTATAGGAAATTATGTTTTTACTGTAATCAGTTTAATCTCCGTTGTCATGGTAATTATATTTTGGAAAAAGGCATCCCTTTCGAAATGGCAAAAGGTTGGATATGTAACTTGAGTGCCTGTCGCTAGGCATTAAATTTTTTATATAATAATTTTTAAAGAGGTTATGCATTTGAACGAATTAGTAAATGAAATTCTTACTAAATATGATAAGAGACGTGCTAATGCTCCCTATCTTGTTGGTGTCGATGGACTGGGTGGAGCTGGAAAAACAACGTTGGTCCAACAACTGAAAGCGGAACTGGAACATACAACCAAAGTTGTTGTGCTTCATATGGACAATCATATTGTAGAGAGAACTAAACGGTACGACACAGGATATGAAGAATGGTATGAGTATTATTTTTTGCAATGGGATATTGAAATGTTGGAAGAAGAGTTATTTAAAAAAGTTTATAACAACGAATCTAAGCTTACCCTTCCCTTTTATGATATATCAGTCGACCAACATAAAAGAAATACAATATCTATCTCAGAAGACTCAATCATCCTGATAGAAGGTATTTTTCTTCAAAGGAAAGAATGGAAAACTTATTTTGACTTCATTGTTTTTGTAAATTGTTCAAAGGAAAAAAGATTTGCTAGAATTGTAAAAAGGGATACATATCTGGGCGATAACCAAATAATATTGGAAAAATATAAAAAACGCTATTGGTTAGCGGAAGACTATTATCTGGAAACGGAAAATCCGGTGAAATCGGCGGATATCGTATATAATTGTCTATAATAGTTTCCAAAATATTAAACGGTTGATGAAAAAAAGGAAGATACACATGAATCGTAAAACTAATGATGAAGAAGCTGCCATCACCCATTACTATCCAGTGACAAATATAAAAATGCAACCTGGTGACGTGCTCTATTCCCATAAGTATGCCCTTTCTTCATTTTTAGTCGGGCATACCGGAATTGTCGGTACGAATTACCGTATTTATCATGTGAATCGCTGGAAGGGATTTGGCCACGCTGACAGCATGCCAATCTATCTTTCCCGTCACCGGAAGGGCGAATTAATCACCATTCTCCGCCACTCTAATGAACAGGAAGCGATTCACTCGGCAAAATGGGCTATGCAGCATTATGACAAGGTGCAACGCTATACGTATGTGCGCGATTTAACCCGGTTGGAAGCTAATTATTGCTCCAAATTCATCTGGCAAGCCTTTTACTTCGGCACGGGAGGACAAGTGGATTTACTGCAGAAAAGAAAAAGAAAGTCTTATAAAAAATTCGTGATGCCTGGTGCAATTTATCGCCGTCTCGAAAAAATTGCAAGCTTTGAAAATACACTGTACCAGTAATATGGGAATGTTTTAGAAATCATGAAATGGGAAAACCTTATTATGTACAATCATAATAAAGGAGTTGCTAATGATGGGTAAAAAAATTGCTACAGTCATTACAGACCTATTTGAGGACTCGGAATATACAGAGCCGGCAAAGGAATTTGAAGATGCCGGACATGAAGTAGTTACAATTGGTGCAAAGAAAGGTGATACGGTCATTGGTAAGCAGAAGAACGCCAAGGTTGCGATTGAATATGGAATTGATGACGCGGATCCGAATGATTTTGATGCCCTCTTTATTCCCGGTGGTTTCTCACCAGACCAATTACGGGCGGATGATCGATTTGTTAAGTTCGCCAAGCATTTCATGGATGAGAAAAAACCGGTCTTTGCGATCTGCCATGGACCACAGTTACTAATTACGGCAAAAACGCTTGAAGGTCGTGATGCAACAGGCTATAAATCAATTCAAGTCGACATGGAATATGCAGGTGCAAAAGTAAGAGATGAGGAAGTTGTCGTTTGCCAGAACCAGCTCGTAACAAGCCGCCAGCCGGATGATATTCCAGCATTTACTCGAGAATCATTGAATGTATTGAAATAAGTGAAACACTCTCTCAAGTCTTTTTCTTGAGAGAGTGTTTTCAAATCTTATATCGGTTCAATATTTGCCTTCATGACGGAACGCATTAAATAGAGTGCATAATCATTTGTATCATTCTCCTCAGACGCCATACAGTTCTTTGGAATATGCAAGTTCATTTTGTACATATAAGCATCCTTTGCCGTGAATAAAATACAAATATCCCCTGCTATTCCCGCAAGAATGAGCGAATATCGATTTAGATCGGTTAGCAGCGAATGGAGCGGTGTCTGGAAAAAAGCGGAATGCTGTGGTTTAATCAAGAAATAATCGTCATTATCCGGTTTCAGCGCTTCAATTATTTCTTTACTATTATGATTCGTACACTGTCTAATAATTTTATTAAAATCTGCTTGCCATAATCCATAATGGTCATTAACATAGATGACAGGCAGATCGTTTTCCTTTGCAAATGTCTTTAGCTTGATTAGGTTTGGTAAAATCATCTTTGTATTCCTTAATAATTTATCTCCACCGGAAAAATTAAAATCATTAATAATATCAACGAAAACAACCGCCGTATCTTCCAAAATTTGCATCATCTTTGCCCCTTTGTGAAATAATGTTTATCACGTATTAATGAGTTTCACTTTATTATTCCATCTAAAATGAATGTTTAATTAATTATTTCCTTATCTGATAAATTCAAACTTATAAAGAAATGTTGGGTTAATTTATGTCTGATGAAAATTTTATGCAAGCAGCGATAAATGAAGCATTAAAAGCGAGAGAAGTGGATGAGGTGCCAATTGGTGCAGTAATCGTCCTGAAGGGGGAAATTATTGCAAGCGGATATAACCTCCGGGAAACATCACAGCAGACTCTTTCTCATGCTGAGCTTACTGCAATTGAAGCAGCAAATGAAAAAATAGGCAGCTGGCGTCTGGAAGATTGTACACTATACGTCACTTTGGAACCGTGTCCCATGTGTGCAGGGGCCATCGTGCAGTCAAGGATGAAACGTGTTGTATATGGTGCTCCAGATCCGAAAGCAGGTTGTGCGGGAACATTATTCAATCTACTGGACGAACCACGTTTCAATCATCAAGTTGAAGTAACGAGCGGTGTCCTGCAGGAAGAATGTGCGAGCTTGCTTACTGACTTTTTCAAAGCACTTCGGAAGAGGAAAAGTAAGTGATCCTAGCTTTGTTGTTTCATGAAATGTTTTCCATTGCAAATTGAATAGGAAAACGTTATAATGGGACTTACCGTGCTAAGCGGGGAGGTAGCGGTGCCCTGTACTCGCAATCCGCTATAGCGAGGCTGAATCCCTTGCCGAGGTATGGCGACTGTATGGTCTGCCTTAGTGAATTGGTGTTGACGTTCAGGTCCTGCGCAACAGGAACCCACGAACCCTGTCAGGTCCGGAAGGAAGCAGCAGTAAGTGGTCATTCGTGTGTGCCGCGGGGAAGCCTAAGCCGAGCCATGAAGCTAAGAAGCGCATATGGACGTCGTATCGACGTGAGGTGCACGGTATACATATTTCGTGAGCAACGACTTTAGACATCACAAAACGGTGTTGTCTAGAGTCGTTTTTTATTTATCAATTGCATCATGATAAACTAACGGTAGAGCTAATACTCCTCTTTGTTGTAGAAACAAGTTGTCTGAACAACAGGACGAATAATGCAATAGAATACACGAAAACTTTATATCGCAGTGATAAATTTACTTATGACACTACTGCAGGTTAACATACGGAATATGTCGCTTTTTCCTTCAAGTTAAATCCGGGCAATCGTTGTTAAAATGGTTTCATTATGTATCGTTTAAAATTTAAGGAGGTACTGAAATGGGTAAAATCATTGAATTAAATCAAAGTCACTATGACGAGGTATTTTCATTATCCCAATTTGCATTCCAATATGAATTAACAGAAGAGGAATTACATCGAAAAAAGGAAGAAGCGGAAGGATATACTATATGGGGAATGATGGATGAGGAAAAGCTCGCTGCTAAGCTGCATTTGATTCCATTATCTGTATCTATTAATAACAGTCCCTTTCAGATGGGAGGGATAGCTTCAGTCGCAACATGGCCGGAATATCGCAGGAAGGGAATGGTAAAGGAACTTCTGCTTCATGCATTGCAGACAATGAAAGCACAAGGACAGACCATTTCTTTCCTCCATCCTTTCTCTGCTCCATTCTACCGTCAATATGGCTGGGAGATGGCTTTTGCAGAAAAGCATTACGAAATACCAATGAAAAATTTAAAACAGAATTGGGATGGGAAAGGCTATGTCAGAAGAACGAATAGCAACATACCTTTACTGGACTCCATTTACCGCAAGTATATAAAGAATTATAATGGCGCCATCCTGCGAGATGAAAAATGGTGGAAACAACGAGTACTAAAAGATCAGCGTATGATTGCAGTCTCCTATAATGAAGAGAATCAAGCAGAAGGATATATTATTTATCAGCTAAAAGATCGGGTGTTCAAGGTCGATGAGGTTGTCTACTGTACAACGAATGCACTTAAGGTTTTATTGCAATTCATCACAAATCATGACTCTATGGCTGAAAAGGTAGAAATGGTTGTTCCAGAAAATGATTTATTGCCATTACTCGTGAATGATCCGCGCTTCCAGCAAAACATTATACCGTACTTCATGGCAAGAATTGTTGATGTGGAAGCTTTTTTAAAACAATACATGCGTAGTATTCAGGCACAATTTGGTACTTTATCTATTAAACTTGAAGATTCTTTTATAAAAGAGAATACAGGAATATATATTCTTCATGAGGTGGATGGAGAGATTGATATCGTCTACGAGCCAATCATGAATAATATAAAAGATCCGGTAGTAAGCTGTTCGGTACAACAACTTACAACAATGCTCTTAGGTTACCAACGACCGGAAGATCTATACAATTTGGGGCTCATTAGTGGAAATGCCCAAGCAATTGAAATATTAGAACATCTTATTCCAAGAAAACAGACGTATTTTCCAGACTTTTTCTAACTGAATGATTGGTGGGCTATTTTACGAACAATAGAATAAGTAGTTAGGTTGTAGAAAACCGAGTCCATAAGTTTAGTAGCAAGGGAAATCACATACTGGTAGATGATAAACACCGTAGAGGGATGCTATATCCTCTACGGTGTTTATCATCTAGTGAGCCATTCAATATGCCACTACATTTGTACCTGCTAATTGAAGGCTTAATTACTCTCCTAAATTCTTTAACTATTTTCTTAGTTTTGCTTTAGGATAGTAAACCTCATTCTTTATAAGAACGTGTGGGATGTCAGGATGTTCCTGAATCAAGAGCTTTGTATCCTCTTTTGAGATCCCGATAAAGTAATGTACGTCCTTTTCTTTAATCAATTCGTGTTCGTCATCTTCATTAAAAAAATCACAATTACGTAAAACTTTACTATTAGTTAATCATTTTAACATTTATGCTCGCACCACACTGTTTTTATTCCACTTCTGAACAGAACTGCTTGAAGCCACAGAAGTCATGAGAGTAAAAAAATCCCATTTAATGAAACAAAAAATAGATATACCAGTAAACTTTTTTCATGAATTCCTTCAATTGTTCCACATGGGCCAATTTTGTCTGTACTGTCTACTCCACTATGTATATTCAACAAAGGGATATTTCTCCTTTAATAGAAACATTCTTTTTCGTTCCTTTAACTTTCTTCGCGAATAAATACAGAAAGCACCGTACCAAGGATAGCAATCCCAGCCATCACAAGAAGCGCAAATGTCGTTCCCCAGTATGTTCCGACTTTGAATGGTGCGTCCATCACAGAGGTCGTGATACTGATGATGGTAGAAAGTGAGATAATCCCAAACACCATGCCGAATTGCCGTACTGTGTTCACGATGGCAGAGCCGTGAGCCATATCTTGATTATCAAGCACGTTCATGCTCAATGTTACGAGTGGCATAAGGTTTAAACCGAAACCAGCCATGAATAAACAGAAGTACAGCATAATCCAATAGGGCGAGCTTTCCATTGTTACCGTACTCAGTAATAAAAGCGATACAGAAATGAAAGCAAAGCCAATGACTGCAATACGTTTTGTGCCGTACCGATCAAATAGATTCCCTGAAACGATGTTAATAATTGATAATAAAATGGTTCCCGGCACAAGGATAAAGCCGGATAAAAATGCATTTGTCTCGAGCACATCCTGCGCAAACATCGGCAGGATTGTCTCTGCAGATAATAATAACATCAGGTTGATGAAGACAAGAATCATAATGAAGCGGAATGTGGAATGATTGAACAATCTCAAGTCAAGTATCGGTAAAGGTAATCGATATTGCCGTGCGACAAAGAAAATAAGCGAAACTAATCCAATTCCTAGCGGTACAAGCACTAACACATCCCAAAATCCGAGTACACTAATATTACTTAAACCATAAATGAAAAAGGAAAACCCGATAGCGGATAGAATGATGGACGGAAAGTCCAGCTTTGATTGTTGTTTTTCGAGTACGTCCTCCATTAGAAATATCGCTAGGATTAACGTGACAAGTACAATCGGAAGCAGCATCCAGTGCAACGAACGCCAGCTAAAGAAATCAATAATAATTCCTGAAATGGATGGTGCACTTGCGGGGGCGACGTTAACGACTGCACCGAGGAGACCCATGGCGAATCCCCTTCTCTCATAGGGAAATACGGTTAGTAAAATTGTTTGGATGAGCGGCAGAATAATTCCTGCTCCAATTGCTTGGACAACCCGGGCAAATGTTAATGTATAAAAGTCTGGAGCGAATCCACCAATGATTGTTCCAATGAGGAGACAGGAAAGAGAAAAGACAACAAGCGACTTTGACGTAAATCGATTGGATAAGTACCCTGTCATCGGAATAAAAATAATAGTCGTAAGCAAAAATGCCGTCGTCAGCAATTGGACTTGGGTTGCATTCAAATCGAATTCCCGCATGATGGTCGGATAAGCGGTAATCAGCAAGAATTGACTGAATGTAAATAAAAAGGCTGCTGTTATAATGACAACAACAACACCCTTTGATTCGATTCTTTCTTTATTGCTCAAAAGACATCCTCCTCTATTAGTATATTCAAGCTCCCAAATCACCGATATAGAAGCATGTACTTTCAATTTTGAAAAAGCTTTGTAGATGAAGTATAAGCTTTCTGATTGCGAAGGGCGAATTCAAATATTTCAATTCACTTTTTGCTGACAATGAATGCCCCAATTCCGCTCGATAGCATATAAATAAAGATTAAAATCCATAAATAGGAGATGTTCACGTTTTCTAGCCCACTTGCAGTGACAACAGCTAACAAAAGAAAAGCTACAGCAATAAAGCCAGTGGAAAAATAGGCATAATACTTTACCACATTATGAGTTGTCCGCTCATCAAAATCAGGCGTGTCATCTTTTTTCATTCTATTTTTCACTAAATCAATGATAAAAAATAGAATAACAGCTGATAGAGAACCTAAAATTCCTGAAAAGTCTAGCTTGCCAAAAATGAACTGCCCAAACGTCATACCGATCAAACCACCAATACCCGCTAACGTAAATACCCACTTATGAAGCTTTTTCTTTTTCATAATTTCTCCTCCTCTTCTAATATAAATATTTCTTCGATCGGGAGTTCAAAGTACTTTACTATTTTCAAAGCGAGTTCCAGGCTGGGATTATACTTATTGTTTTCAATTGCTGTCATTGTTTGCCGTGTTACTTGTAAATCCTCGGCCATCTTTAATTGTTTAATCCCCCTCTCTCGCCTTATTTTTCGTATATTGTTTCTCACAGGCATTTTTTCACCGCCTAAATGTAAAGAGGTCTTTACTTATTTTATAACATAGGTTATGAAAAATGTAAATAGAACTTTACATTTTGTCATTAAAAAACATCTGTTTCCCCACGTGGAAACAGATGTTGAAATATATTATAGGATAGATTCATCTTTATAAAAACCAGAAGAATTTCTCTAAATTATAAATAAAAACTACGGCGAAAACGAGAATGACGAGCGTTGTGATATACTGCTTGGAGTTCTTCAAATACTTCCACTCCAAAAAGGCTTGAAAACCGATAAGTATAATCATATACAGAATCCAAAATCCTTTCATCGCCGCCGAACTTTCTGATAAAACAACAAATGGAATCGCAACGAGGAAAGGAATAACAATAATTGTTTTTCCCCATCGATCGACGTTTTTACCAGGTGTTCGAGAAATTTTCTGCTTCTTTACCCCTAATAATTTGTTTAGTCCTTTTTCAACTAGGAAGATGACAAGAAAAAGGATGATGAGGACGAGTAGAGCATGATAAAAAAGTATGAAAATGATGGTCACTTCCTCTCTATTCATCCTACAATATCATAAAATACCTATTATCTGTGTTCATTGCATCGAAATATTAAAGTATTTTCGTCATAATATAATCTACTTGCTCATCATCTCCCATATAAAAGGAATGAGCACCGGTTTTAATGAAGCCTAAGCGTTTATAAAAAGCAATCGCGTTTTCATTCTTTTCCCATACCCCCAACCAGATTTTCTTTTTATGGAGGGATTCTGCAATTGCTAAAGCTTTATTGAATAAGTATTTTCCTAGGCCATTTTTGTGGAAAGCCTTTTGTATATAAATCCGCTCAATTTCAAGAGAATCTTCACCCATTTCCTCTGTCTGGGCATCACCGACATTCACCTTTAAATATCCGGCAAGCTCCCCATGAAAGTAAAGGAAAAAGAATTGGGAAGATGGATTCGATAATTCCTTTTTCAATTGTGCTGGGTGATAAGCTTTATCCATATAAGCTTTCATATTTTCTGACGTATTGTACTCTTTAAATGTTTCATTGAAAGTTTCATAACTAATTTCTTGAAGCTTCTGCAGATTCTCTATACTGCATGGTTGTAAGTGTATTGTCATTATAAAATACTACTCCTATCTTCTTTTATCGTGATTCTTCCTCGAACCATTTGAAAACTAATGATCGCAATCCAGATTGTAAATAACAACCCGATCGCTTCATTAAAATTGTGCATATTTTGTTTTGCTTGCATTAGGAAGAACCAAGCGACGAGATAACCGAATAACTGGGTAGCTCCAACGATACATCCAAATATACCAATCTTTTTCAAGGAATCGAATGTATAGAAGCCGATCGAATGAATCATAACCCAGCAGCTTAAACAAAGGTTGGCTAGAATATACATACTGACCGAAAGTCCGCCTTCTAGCATAGCCCACTCATATAACAGAACAGCAAAAGAATGGGTCACCGCATCTTCCGCTGTGCGGTACAAGTTAAACGCATATTCGACGGTCACTGCTTGGAGCATCAGGGATACTCCATACAAAATAAATCCGGAACAGCCCGCAACTAATGCGATAGTATTTTTTAATCGAAACTCTCTCAATTCTTTAAAATGGACGTACAGACCAATCGGTAAAAGGACGGATAGCAACATGACTAAGGCTTTACTTCCGTGGTCAAAACCTAAAAGACCTGGAAAACGACTGTAATATGTGATGCCTGTCTGTGCCATTGTGGCTTTATCAGTGATGGCCACAGGATTTAACTGATTAAATATAAGATAAATGACCATCCAAATTATTAGAATGGAAACGTGTATGAAACCAGCCCAACCAATTGCCTTCAAGATTCCTCCCCCTATGTCGCTTGTCTATCACGAGTTATATTTATTGAATACTCAACTTTCGCAGTCTAAAACAGTAAGCTATCCCTGGTATAATTAGTACAACCAGTAATTCATTGTAGCTTTGGTCACGATTCCAAGACCTTACTCAAGGGAGTAGAAACGTTTTAACTTTTAATTGCCCATTTGAACAAGTTCTGAATTCATTCGTGCAATAAGAGCTGCTCTAATCCCCCGAATGAGCAAGATTAGAATTTATTCGTGTAATAAGAGCTGCTCTAATCCCCCGAATGAGCAAGATTAGAATTTATTCGTGTAATAAGAGCTGCTCTAATCCCCCGAATGAGCAAGATTAGAATTTATTCGTGTAATAAGAGCTGCTCTAATCCCCCGAATGAGCAAGATTAGAATTTATTCGTGCAATAAGAGCTGCTCTAATCCTCCGAATGAGCAAAATTAAGATTTCATTCATGCAATAAGAGGTGCTGAATATGAAGCTTTTTTCTGGAGGTATGAAAAAAATATAATTCGTGTCTCGGTTTTTCTTTTTGTAGTTTTGCATGCCTCTGGAGAGCTTCCATCGAATTGTCAAAGTAGTCAATTACAGCTATATCATCAATCTTCCGGTAGTTATTGTCTGAATGAGCCTTAATCGCTTCAAAAACAACCCATTTATTTGGATAAGTTAACCGAACCTCTTCCCATAGCATGCTTTAACCTCCTTAAACAATTAATCCCTAATCATAATATGTAATAGAAAAAAATTTAAGATGAATTAATAGTTTATCAAATAATATATTTTAACTTTTGAATTCTTTTGAATTAGCATGCAGTATCTTCTTTAAAGTCGAATGGATATTTTGCAAGGTTAATAAAATAAACCCGAGCATAACAAATGTGACGATTTCTCCCGTAACTATCGATAGTCCCGCTAATAGCACAGCATATATAACGTAAAACCAGTTATTCATGTGTAATCACCTCCCTAATACTTTAATTATCTACAAAATGCTCTTGTTTTATTAGAATTACTCAAACATCCTATTTTGAATGATTAGATGAACACAGTGTTTACTCAGTATCGGAATATTAGCTACTAGTGGTCGTATCGCTAAATATAAGGCTTTCCACAGCTTCTTTCGCCCTCGTACCTAAGTTCCATAGCATTTTTATTTTATAGTTTCCTGCTATAAAAAAAGTCTTAAACTAATTTATACATAAGAATATCATCTACATATTCCGTTTCATTTAATTTAATCTCCTTAATTTTCCTCCCCTCTTCGACAAATCCCATACTTTTATATAAAGAAATCGCCCGTATGTTTGTTGAAAATACCCCAAGACTTACCTTTTCAATCAAGGGATTCCTTTCCGCCCACCGCAATAGCTCGTTAATGAGCGCCTTACCAATGCCCAGTCCCCGGTAATCTTTCTGGATCATCATTCCGAATGATCCGGTATGAAGCAATCGTTTCCGTTTTGGTGATTGAATGACTAACCAGCCAATAATTTTCCCTTCTATTTCAGCAACTAAAATTGTTTCCCTCTCATTTTCTAAAATTCTCTTCATCCACTGTATTTGATCTTTTAAAGTATTTCCGAATTCCTTCGATACCGTGATCAAATATTCATTTTCTGCAACCACTTCTTTTTGGATATTTAATAAAGCTTGTGCATCTTCTAATTTTCCTGTTCTGACCCAGGCCTTAATATTGTCTCCCGTTACAGCCATAGACTATTCCCCTTTTATCCATGTCATCTTAATCTACAAGACTAGCTATTAATTCCGTATAAGGTGATGCCCATTCGGAAAAGGATAAAGAATCATCCCAAGTAGCTGTTTTCGTTGCCTTTCCATTACCCCAATCCAAAACTCTCTGGTGTAGCATATGTACCTTTAAGCGACTCTTTATGAAATTCCTACCACTCCATCCTTCAAAATATTTATTTAGCATATGCTTTGCAATCCCTGTTTCATTATGATTGAGGTAATAGGTCACCATTTTAATTAAATCTGAAACCGGATCTCCAAAATAAGAATTTGTAAAATCAAATACACCACTAATGCGCCATCCGCTTTCCCCTGAATTTACAAGGAAGTTACCAGGCTTGAAATCTCCCATTATAAAGGTTGGTGAGTCCAGGCTATGAAAGGCTTCCTTAGCCTCTGCTAGTAGTGACCGAGACCACTCTATATCTTCATCGGTGATTGTTGAATATTTTTTCGCGTCTTCCAGCCAGAACATTATCCGCTGGAAAATCCAGTCGGTATAGGTAGGCTTAAGAGGAGTAATCTTCATTGTTTCTATATGAAGCTCACCAAAGTCAGCTACTTTCCATTTATGGAAGATAGTTAATGTGCTAGCGATTGATTCAGCTATTTGTAATTTGTTTTCTTTCGTGAGTGTATTTTTCAACTGTGCAGAATCGATATGCTCCCCCGGTAAGTGTGGCATAAGGGCGTAACTCCAACCGAAAATATCAGAAGACTTATCAATGAGATAAGGAATTGGAACCGGCGTATCTGTTCTTTTCTCGATATTTTCAATAAAAAAATTTTCCTCTTCCAATTGTCCGTGATAAAGCGGATTTCCTTTTAAAATAAAATCCCCTTTTGTAGAGGAAACGAACATCGTTTGCCCCATTGCACCTAGCTCTGTTTTTCTGGATGAAAAGAGAGTGCCTAGATTAAATCGATCAAGCATTGCTTGAAGCTGGTTATGATGTATGGTACCGAGCTTTTTTGATGCAAAAATTATTTTAGACGTCATGTTAATTCACCTATTATTTATTTTGTTTAAATTCCCTAGAATAGAGGGTATTTCCCGCAAATCATCGATAATAAAGTCTGCTTGCGGATGATTCCATTGTTCTTGTAAAAATTGGCTTCCCTGTTGGTACATATGAATTTAGTGTGTTCTCGGCTCGCCTTTATTAAAATAGTGTCGCTCCAGTAAAATATTCGTTCCCTTATAGGAATAACCTAATTCTTTTAATGGTGAAACACACAACTCTCCATCCGAAAAGCTTCTAAGTTCGATACCAATATCTATAATCGGTTTGGCAGATAAATGCTTTACTGCTGTACTCCCGATATGGTGAATGCCAACAATATACTTACCAATTTGAGTTTCTATTCTTTCTTTTTCCAATTCAAATTCTCGCTCCCACTTTTCCGACCACGGAATTAAATAGACTGCTCCTTTTGGTAGTCCGAGCATAGGCTCCCTCCTTACTTGGATTCGACTGTATACTCTATTTCTTCTTCAAATAACTCACCAGTCACTGTTTCCCATGCTACTGTAATTGTTATATTGCTAATCTCATCACGCAATTTGTCAACATCAAAATCAGGCAGATCGATAATTAATGGAAAAGAAGTGAAGGACTCATCTAAATCCCTGTGTTCACCGGATGCTCCAATACGAAATGATTTAGGATAATTTATTTCATATGAAAAGTTCCGTAGTTGATCGCTGCCTAGATATTCCAACGTCCCATTTCCAATCTTTTCATGTTCACCTAGTTCATAATTTATTGTAGATTCCCATGTATTACTACTTCCTTCAGCCTTTGTAATTTGTTGTCCAGAACAACCAGTGAGCAACATTATAGTGATAAACAGTATTAAATTGAATCTGCTTTTTACCATTTCTTCCCCTTTCTTTTCCGGTCAAAAAATCTTTGCTGATTTAAGCGTATCTGTTCATGCCCTCAAACAGATGATTATATTCATAGGCATCATATATGACAGCGGGATATTGGTTAGTATTGTAATTGATCTTCTCGGCATAATGAGAATAACTGTATTACTTGTTTCCTTATCCTGGCATCAAGGCTCCCCCGGAAATCATTTTTGCTTTTTCTCTAAATCTTGCACCCTATTTTCCAATTCCATTATCTTTTCCCTTAATTCATCCGTCGGTTTTTTCATTCGTTGAGTCAATCCTCCAATTATGCCAAGTACAGCTATAATCACGATGATTAACCCTATTACAAACATGAGGATGATCTCCATTTTATTAACTCCTTTCTGGTTGAACATAATCATTTCATGTATTCGGTAATTTCAGTCTACATGAAATGATAGTTTAAAGAAATAGTTTCTAAATGAAAAGAAAATAGAAAATGAAACCCCTCCTCTAAGTTTTTCAGGATGTTACCCTTCATCAGTTCACAATCACCCCCTAAATCGGGTATAATTAGAAGTAGAATGTAGAGGAGAGTCTGTATCATGAGCTATCAAGCTTTATATCGCGTTTGGCGGCCTCAAGTCTTCGAGGACGTTGTTGGACAAACACATATTACACGTACCCTGAAGAATGCTATCCGTGAGCAGAAGTTTTCGCATGCTTATTTATTCACCGGACCTCGTGGAACAGGAAAAACGAGTGCAGCGAAGATTTTTGCGAAAACGATTAACTGTGAACAAAATCCAGATGGAGAGCCGTGCAATGAATGTAATGCATGTCGCGGGATTCAGGATGGGTCAATTTCCGATATTATTGAGATTGACGCTGCGTCGAACACGAGTGTCGATGATATTCGAGAAATCCGTGATAAAGTAAAATATGCACCGAGTGCCGTTTCCTATAAGGTTTATATTATTGATGAGGTTCATATGATCTCTGTGAACGCATTTAATGCGCTCTTAAAAACTTTGGAGGAGCCACCACAGCATGTCGTGTTTATTTTGGCGACGACCGAACCACATAAAATTCCACTGACAATCATTTCCCGCTGTCAACGTTTTGATTTTAAACCAATATCCAATGAAGCAATTGTCGGCCGGATGAAAACAATCGTTCAAACAGATGAACAGAACGTGACTGACGAAGCACTGGATGCGATTGCCCGGACGGCAGAAGGTGGGATGCGTGATGCGCTAAGTATTCTAGACCAGGCGATTTCCTATAGTAGTGAAGAGGTTACGTTAGAGGATGTGCTCGCTGTAACAGGCGGGGTTTCTCAAGGAATTTTAACGGAAATTACAAAAGCAATGGTAGAAAAGGATGTACAGCATGCAATCAAGCTGCTCGATACGATCATCCAGGAAGGGAAAGACCCTGGACGTTTCGTGTACGATCTCATCTACTTCATGCGTGATCTGCTGCTCTATAAGAGTAATCCGGACTTGGAAGGAATGCTTGAGCGCGCCCGGGTCGATGAAGCTTTCCGTGAATTGGCAGAGCTAACACCGGTTGACTGGATTCAAGAGGCGATCACCCGTCTGAACACATGCCAGCAGGAAATCAAGTGGAGCAACAGTCCGAAAGTATATATTGAAATAGCGATTTTAACGATTACGAATGGGTCTGATGCTGCAGGGAATCAAGCTGGAGTGGCAAGTGATGAGGTACTTCGTTTAACCGAGAAGCTTGCACAGGTTGAGAAGCAACTTGCCCGCATGAAGGAACAGCCGCCGGCCGCTGCAAGTGAGCCGGTACCACAGCGCGAGCAAAGACGTGCTCCGTCCCGTGGATCAAAGAGCAGCTTTAAAGTTCCAACTGAACAGATCTATGCTGTTTTAAGGGAAGCGGAGAAGCAGGAGTTACGCCAAGTACAAGGAAACTGGGCGAACTTTTTAGAAAGGCTTAAAGGCACGAATGCCCCGGCCCATGCAACGATTCAGGACAGTAAACCGGTTGCAGCTTCACCGGACGCGCTCGTTGTTGCATTTAAATATGAGATTCACTGTAATCTTTTCCTCGATAATCGGGAATTGGTTGAATCTGTTCTCGCAAGTGTCGTAGGAAAACAGCTGCAAATTATTCCAATCCCTGAGGCAAATTGGCTGGAGGTCAGGCAAGCATTCCTCGATTCTCATGAAAAGGATAAGCCTGAGGAAAATGAAGCGGAACAAAGTGACCCGCTCGTTGAAGAAGCAAGGAAACTTGTCGGTGATGATTTATTAGAAATAGAAGAGTAAGACTCTTTTTTAAAAAATATAAGAAATGATAATGAGGAGGTATTTCCATGAGAGGAAATATGAATAATATGATGAAACAAATGCAGAAAATGCAAAAGAAAATGATGAAGGCGCAAGAAGAACTACATGAAATGACGTTTGAGGCTTCTGCCGGCGGTGGTATGGTAACTGTAACGGCGAATGGCAAAAAAGAAGTCACAGATGTAGAAATTAAAGAAGAAGTAGTCGATCCAGATGATGTTGAAATGCTGCAAGATTTAATCATCGCCGCAACGAATGATGTGTTGAAGCAAATCGATGATAAAACAGAAGCAACGATGGGACAGTTTACAAAAGGCTTAAATATGCCTGGAATGTTTTAATAAACGCGTTTCGACGGGTAACCTCACTCGTATGAATCGCTTTCGGCTTGAAGTACCTGTTTTTACACGTCCGGCAAAGCACCCAGCAGCTAGTAAACTTCAAACTCGTTGCTAAACGGGTGCTTGCGTCTTTGTATTAAGCAGGTGCTTTTTGCCCTTATCGTTTAGGAGGCATAATGAATGTATTACCCAGAACCGATATCAAAGCTGATGGATAGCTTTATGAAATTGCCAGGAATTGGCCCGAAAACTGCTGTTCGTCTGGCTTTTTATGTTTTGAATATGAAGGACGATGATGTCTTGGACTTCGCGAATGCATTAGTGAATGCGAAGCGCGAACTGACCCACTGCTCGATTTGTGGTCATATTACAGATAAGGAAATCTGTGCAGTCTGCTCGGATTCAAGTCGGGATGGGTCGATTATTTGTGTGGTGGAAGATCCGAAAGACGTCATCGCAATGGAGAAGATGAAGGAATACAATGGTAAATATCATGTTCTTCACGGTGCAATTTCGCCGATGGACGGAATTGGACCAGAAGATATCAATGTCCCTGATCTAATAAATCGCTTGAAAGATGAAGAGGTTGAAGAGCTGATTCTGGCGACCAATGCCAATATAGAAGGGGAAGCAACTGCAATGTATATTTCCCGATTAGTGAAGCCATCTGGCATTCGTACGACAAGAATCGCCCACGGACTTCCAGTAGGCGGAGACTTGGAATATGCGGATGAAGTGACACTATCAAGGGCATTAGAAGGAAGAAGAGATTTATAAGATTGGGTGAAGAACATGGCAAGAAAGCTGAAAAAGAAACATATAGATACGGAGTTACTTGATAGTATTTTTGCTTTAGAAAGGGAATGGAAGCAAATTCGCGAGCTGGGGATGAGAAGCATCGATCGGACCTTGGAAAGTATAGCCGCAGAACAAGTCGCACAGGCAAAATACTTATACTTGCTCCGCGAAGCAAGACGCCGCAATGTAAATGCATTATATGTACAAGATAAGAAATGAACAGACGCCTGGACGTCTGTTTTTTGTTCAAAGATAAGAAACTATAAAATAAAGATGCTGTGATAACCTCACAGGTGCAGCCAGATATCTTTTCATTTGGCGTCTTGGCTGCAGAAGCATACACCGCAGTGGCCCCATGTCAAGTTTTTCGGAACTTATACCGAGGGTATGTGTAGGTACTTTAATCGTTAAGCACACGCCACGAAGGCAAAAATACTCTACGACGGTGAGCATCCTAATATCCGTGGGTTTTCATACTAAAGTTAATCGAACGCGAGTTTTTTACAGATGTTCCGTGGACTAACATTAAAACAAACAACAGCGAGATATTTGCTGTTGTTTGTTAACTTTTGTATTTAATCAAAAAACAAATTTTTAGTTTCGATTTTAAAGTTTTCAAATAGTCTAGAAGTCGCTATCTCGTTTTCGTTGACTAAATCAAATTGCACCTCTGCATTTTCATCAAGTGTATAAATCATTATGCGGTTTTCCATTGGATCAACAATCCAATATTCCTTAACTCCATGTTCCATATAAAGATTTAGCTTTCTTACTAAGTCGTGAGATTTATTTGATGGACTTAATATTTCAATGATAAATTCTGGTGCTCCTACATATTCATTTTCAGTGAAGTTTTCCGGATTACATGTCACAAATAAGTCAGGAACAACTCTTTTATTTTTATTATTCTCGTTTTGTTCAAACATTACATCCGTTGGTGCAGAAAACACTTCACAACCGCTATTTTTTAATGAATTATGCAGTTCTCCGTGAAGAAAAGACGATATCCTTTGATGTTTTATACTTAGAGATGGGGACATGTAAATAATTCCATCAATATATTCCAATATTTTATCCGTTTGTTGTTGTTTCTCTTCGAATTCTTCATAGGTGTTGAAATTTTTGTCTGTTAAACTCAAATCAATCACCATCCTTATTTAAATTATAGCCGAATTCTTATTATAAATAAATTATATACACCTATTAACTTTGCCATCCAAAACAGGAATTTACAATGTGTTTTTAATCAAACTTTATTTCAAAGCTACAGGTGATTGGGGATGTTAAGTTATCTCAACAAGAAACCTTTGATGAATTGTTAAAAAACTTAAATACATGGAAAGAAAAATATGATGTTAAGCGAATTGGTTTGTTTCGGTTCCTACAGCCACAAGGAGCAAAAAGATTCCAACGACATTGATGTGATAGTATCAATGTCTCTTCGATTCCATTGCTCCCTTCGCCTTGGATGGTAATAGTAATATTTATCACTCTGGTTAATGTATTTGCACATGATTTTTCTTTAATATTTTTCACCGGTGATTCAAAAGGTATCTTTGCTGAGAAGAGTTTAGCTTTGACGTAAACTGAAAATATGGTATATGTTATTTAGAAACAATTGAAGGTAGTGATTGTTATGACTCTTTTTCGTACATACCGTCCAGATTCCCCCTTGTCGGCTTATATAAATATTTTTTGGCTATATAAAGGCTATCACCCACCTCACAAAATGGAGCGAGTACTTCCGGACGGCTCTATGGAATTGATTATCAATCTTAAAGAAGACTTGATTAATGTATACGATCAAAAGAATCATGAACAGTTCAAAAGTTTACGTGGAAGCTTGATCTCTGGTCCGCATTCAAATTTTGCTGTTATCGACACAGCATGTCAAGCGTCAACCATAGGGGTTCATTTTAAGCCCGGTGGTGCTTTCCCATTTCTTAACCTACCGGCTGATGAATTGCGTAATGAGCATGTGTCGTTTGAGGAGCTTTGGGGAACAAAAGCTACTGAAATGCGTGAACAGCTCCTTAATACCGAAATGCCGCTTGCTAAATTCCAAATTCTCGAGCAATACTTAATGGGGGTGCTGACTCAAGCTTCCCTAAACCATCCAGCTGTTGTCTTCGCACTAAAGAAATTTCAGGGTTTCCCCCATCAATGGAAAATTGCTGATGTGACTGAACAAATCGGTTTGAGTTCACGGCGATTTATTCAGGTATTCAAGGAAGAAGTCGGATTGACACCCAAACAATTTTGTCGTGTTCAACGCTTCCAGAATGTACTCCGTCTTATCGAAGGTGGGGAACCAGTCGATTGGACAGATATTGCTTTAACCTGTGGCTATTATGACCAAGCACATTTCATCCACGACTTTCGGTCTTTTTCTGGCTTTAGCCCAACAACCTATCACTTGCATCAAGGTAAACATAAAAATCATGTTTCGCTTGGCAGGTAGGGTCATTTTTTTACAATACAACTCGTTCCAATGTGATTTAGAATAAATTTGATGCGATTGTTCCCTGTAGTTGACCTAATTTGGGGATAAATGCATTCACATTTTAATCAATGGGAGGAATGTTTTATGACACCTAAAACAAAAGCCATACCGGAGGGACATCACGCTGTGACACCGTACATAATTATTAAGGATGCAATCGATGCCATAATGTTTTACAAAAAGGCGTTTGGAGCAACTGAATTGATGCGTGTAACAGACAAGAGTGGAAAGGTTCGGCATGCGGAGATTAAGATTGGAGATTCACGAATTATGATTGTGGACGAGTTTCCGAGACACTCAATTATGAAGAGCCCTGAGTCTCTTGGAGGAACTACAATACATCTTTTTCTTTATGTCGAGAACGTAGATGCTCTTTTTGCACAAGCTATTGATGCAGGTGCAAAGGAACTGATGCCTGTAGAAGATCATCCGGAAGGTGATCGACGTGGGGGTGTAACGGATCCATTTGGGCACATTTGGTGGATCGCAACACATATAAAGGATATACCGCTTGAGGAAATCGATTAGCACTATGTCGTTGCGTGATCTCTGTTATAGTTTTACATCTTCCACAAAGGGGCGCGATTGTTTAGGATCAACAGTAGAAAATGGTCAAAGTTGGTCCTGCTTCATAACATACTTTTAGATACTCAATATTTCCTAGTTTATTTCCTAATTTTCTTAAGGCCTCTGGTGTGTTAGGAATTATACCGTAGTATCTAGGCTTTTCTTAGTGATTGCGACAGCGATTTCTTCCTTCGAGACGTCTAAACCAACGCATGTTGTGGTATTCTTCATTGTAATGGCTCCTTTCGTAATGTAGCTCTGATTTGTTTTACTTGCTATTCAGTATGCCAAAATCAACCTACGAAATTACGATCAGGGAGCCATTTTTGTTCATAATAAGTATCTCATTCCGGTAAAGAGGAAGTTCGATTAAGTTCACTCACGTATGGGGTAACATCGAACTACCTCCCATCCTGGGAGGCACAGTTTGTACGTTGCTGCGACTACTGGAAGTGCTAGTACAAATGCTCTTCGGTGGGACGAGTAATAGCAGTTCCAAGCGTTGCGAAACGAATCGCGTACTTAGCTTGTAAGGGCGCTTGCGCCTTTGATCTGGAAAAGTCCCACCATTGGCAGGACTATTCGTTTGTTTTACCACGATATTCTTGATACAGCCAAATAACTAAGATAGAAAGTAGAATTACCGTCGTGAGTGGCACAATCCACAATCTTTCTACCGCTAGATTCCAGCCGATCAGCATAATCGCAATGGAGATGACTGGCGACATGACGTAATAGGCTTTTGACTGATAAAACCAACCATATGGAAAGAAGTGCGCCCCTGTAATAATCGCAAAAATAATAACAGCAATTTCCGTATTTGTGCCAATCGCCCAAAAAAGGATGGGAAAATAGACAAATTGGGCGACATTTAAAATCAAACCGAGGGTACTTAAAGGATTCCCATCTAATTTCCAATCTGCTTTCAGAAGGTGATTAAAAGCAATTGAAAGCGGGAACATAACTCCCGTCGCAAATAACATACCAATTGTTTTATAATAAATATCGAGATTTGTTAAAAAGATGACTGTGATGATCATCCAAACAACTAACCCGGCTGCTAGAAAGCCAATTCCACTTTTCCCCCTAATGGATAGCTCATTTCTTATCTCAGCGAAATTCAGAATTTCCACCTCCCTCCATTATCTGACATTCTAAGAATACCACCATAAAAGAGTTATTGGAATATGCTCTATACCTTTCACTTCTATAATTATTTCCAACGCATATATATAAGATGACCGGGACACGGGGTCAGAGCAACTGTCCCATTGGGAGCACTAATTTTAATGTCGAAGGAGTGTAAGAAATGAGTTCAACTTTAATCATTATCATTATGATTTCCGTTATTGTCTTGCTCCTCACCATTGGAGCACCTGTCAAGCCAATGAAAATAATTGGACAAGGGTCTGTGAAACTAGTAATTGGCGTTTTATTATTATTCTTCGTCAACGTATTCGGGGCAAACTTCGGCATCCACGTCCCAATTAACCTATTCACCGCCCTCGTCTCCGGCCTACTTGGACTATTCGGTGTCGGGTCCCTCGTAGCCCTCCATGTCTTCATTCTGTAAAACTGGGACATGGGGTCAGTGCATTTGTCCCGATTCCGCCCAATCGTGTGCACATTCTATTTACCTTCTTGCCTCCATACGCCCATTTTTATTATGAAAATAGCATTTTTCACATTTTGTGAATAAGATACAACAGATTAGGAGATACTATGCTCATGGAGGTGGGGAGATGGAAGCTAAAGCGCTGAAACACTGCGGAATCTGTGAGGAAGATAAGGAGCATGGGATTCATTTATACACGATGTTTATCTGCAAGGAGTGCGAATATAATATAATCCACACAGAACCACGCGAAGAGAAGTACCGTTACTATGTGAAAAAACTAAAAAATGTAAACCAGCAACAGTTATTTTCCTAGAGTCTTTGTTTTCGCAAAGGCTTTTTATTTTGCATTTATATCTAAAGACAAAGACAGAAAACTTTTGCAAAGTCAGTTACCAGCATGGTATTCTGGATGAGAGTTTTCTTTTTAACTTTCTGAATAGTTATAATTGATTTGTCCATATGAAAAAGAGGTGATTAGTTGAAGAAAATTGTACTTACGATGATTGTCATGGTTACCGTGCTTTTCGGTTGTCAAAGTGATACGGCCGAGGAGCGGAACGATGGCGGTTTTCTCTGGAAAGTAGAAAATGAGGACACGACTGTTTATCTGCAAGGGACGATTCATGTAGGCAATGAAGATTTCTATCCATTAAATAAAAAAATTGAGGATGCTTATGAAGAATCTGATGTTGTTCTGCCTGAAATTGATTTGAATGAGGTCGATCCCAGCATTTCTCAAACGTTGATGATGGAGCTTGCCATGTACGAAGACGGCCAGACGATAGCTGATGATTTAACCGGGGATACATATGCAGCTTTAGAGGAAATCCTTCAAGAGAATGGCATGAGCATCGAAATGGTTCAGCAATTCAAGCCGTGGTTCATGGAAATGCTGCTGATGGAATTTGCGCTGGAGGAGACGGAATATAGTCCAGAATATGCGGTGGACCAATATTTCTTAGACCGAGCGGCCGAGGATGGAAAAGAAATCCGAGAACTGGAATCATTTGAAGAACAGCTCATGATGCTATCAGGATTCTCCGATGAATTACAACTCGAAATGCTGGAAAATGCTATTTTAAATTATGATGATATGGCGGAAGGATTAGATGAAATCACCGCACACTGGTTGAGTGGTGCAACGGAAGAATTGAGTGGAACAACAGATGTTGAGGAAAGTTTTGATGGCTATGAAGAATACATGGAGGAAATGAATAAGAATCGTAATATCGGCATGGCAGACACGATTCTTGAACTGCTTGAAGAAGATAGCGGTGAAACGTATTTTGTCTTTGTCGGTGCGATGCATATGGTGGAAGAACCAAGCATTGTTTCATTGATTGAAGATGATGGTTATAAGGTTGAACATATTTATTAAGCGAAACCCCTTTTAGACATTTTTCTAAAAGGGGCTTTTTCGTTGTTATGCAGGATTTTCTTCCACTATCACGAATATAAGGATGCTGTGACAATTAAATAAAGAAAGGTAGGGTTCCGTTGATTATTAAACCTCTCACACCCCCACTTGAACTTCTTCAAATTGAAGCCTTGAATGAAAGACTTCCTTCTCACCATAAGGAAAAAGGGAACGTGGAGCAACAAGCGAAGAATCTCCGTGCAGGCTATCATGGAGAGCACGCTCTGCAATATAATTTGGGCTTTCTCCCCTATGAACAATATCTCATTTTCCAACAGCTCCGTTTGAATAAATGTACTGTAAATTTGCAAATGCCGAAGTTAACAACTCAAATGCTGAGGTTCACAAATGGGAGGGTTCCTGGGACCACTGAGCACCCTCCCGCCCAGCCAAGCTCTATGTTAAACTATACCTAACAGGAGGAGGTGCCCACCAATGAAGCAAAAAAACATTCCAATTCTACATATGCTGGAAGAATTCACCGAAACCAACCCACTTTCCTTCCATGTGCCTGGCCATAAAAATGGTGCAGTATTTCCGGAACAAGCACAGACATATTATGGGCACATTTTGAAGCTTGATGTGACTGAGCTTCCAGGCCTCGATGACTTGCACGCTCCCCAAGAAGCAATTGCTGAAGCAGAAGAGCTCGCAACTGAGTTTTTCCAAACTGATCATACCTTCTTCTTGATCAATGGGAGTACGGTAGGCAATCTTGCCATGATTCTCGCAACCTGTAAGCAAGGAGAGAAGGTCATTGTCCAGCGCAACTGTCACAAATCTATCATGAATGGCCTCGAACTCGCTGGTGCGCAGCCAATTTTTATCGCACCGGAATACGACTCAGAAGTTCATAGGTTCACAAGTCCAGCATACGAAACACTCGCGGACACACTTGCTGAACATCCAGATGCAAAAGCTGTTATTCTGACGTACCCAGACTACTTTGGACGGACGTATGATATAAAAGCAATGATTGAACTCGCTCATAAAAACAACACCCTTGTTCTTGTTGATGAAGCACATGGAGTCCATTTTAGTCTAGGAAATCCGTTTCCGTCTACCGCCTTAAAACTTGGTGCAGACGTTGTTGTACACTCCGCTCATAAAATGGCTCCAGCAATGACAATGGCTTCCTATTTACATATAAATTCAACACGTGTCACGAAAGAAAGCCTAGCTTACAGATTACAAATGCTTCAATCAAGCAGCCCATCTTATCCGCTCATGGCTTCTTTAGATATCGCGCGCTATTTTCTTGCCAATCAGACGGAAGAAACGATTCAGAAAGCACTTACTGACGCGGAAGAAATCAGAGCACTATTCGCAGCCGAAACATTCGACAAATGGGAACTTATCCCATCCAACGATCCATTAAAATTAACAATTCAACTGAAAGATGGGTATACTGCAAAAGAGGCTGCCATGCTCTTTGAAGCGCAAGGAATATACCCGGAGCTCGTGACGGAGCGGCAAATTCTTTTTATTTTCGGGCTCGCACCATTTACTGAATGGAATCGCTTGAAAAAAGTCATCCATTCTGTCAATGAAAAATTAAAAAACGAGCGAAATCATGCTACAATAGAGGTAGTAAACTTTTTTGCTAGCAAATGGCAAGAATTAGCTTTGTCCTATAGAGAGATGGAAGGATTGGAAACTAAACTTATCCCCTTAGAAGCAAGTATCGGGGAAGTTGCCGCTGAGCCAGTTATTCCTTACCCGCCGGGAATTCCTTTTATATTAAAAGGAGAAGTGGTGACCCGCGAGCATATCCAAGCAATTAAACAGCTTACTGCCCGTGGTGTACGAATTCAACAGCGGAATGAAGGTATCCGTATTTTTAAGTAATAACCTGAAGGAGAAAAAGCAGTGAAGGGAAAATTCATAACGTTTGAAGGTGTGGAAGGAGCGGGAAAGACGTCCGTTCTCCACGCATTAACTGATAAATTAACAGACCTGGGCTATGAAGTTGTAGCAACAAGAGAGCCGGGTGGAATTGACATTGCGGAACAAATCCGCACGATCCTCCATGACCGTGCGAACACGAAGATGGAGGAACGCACAGAAGCACTACTCTATGCCGCAGCCCGCAGACAGCATCTGGTAGAGAAAGTCCTTCCTGCACTCGACGAAGGAAAAATTGTGCTCTGTGATCGTTTTATCGACTCAAGCCTCGCCTACCAAGGGTATGCCCGGGGCCTTGGAATGGAGGAAGTGTTCCAGATTAATCAATTTGCCATCCAGGATGTGATGCCGAACTTAACATTATTATTTGATATCGCTCCAAAAAAGGGATTAGAGCGGATTGCGGCGAATAAGAATAGAGAGAAGAACCGTTTAGATCTAGAGGAAATTGCTTTCCATGAAAAAGTGTATGAAGGTTATCAATTGCTTCATGAGCAGTATCCAAACCGCATTCAAAAAATCAATGCCAACCAGGCCTTCCAAGATGTTGAGAGAAGTGCATTGGATTGTATTTTAGCTTATTTAAAATAAGAAGGGAGACTAAACCAATGAAATTAATTTTTGCTGTGCTTCAAGATAAGGATTCCACTCGTCTCGTTAATGCGCTGGCGGAAGAAGATTTCAAAACGACGAAACTTGCTTCAACAGGAGGATTTTTAAAAGAAGGTAATACGACTTTAATGATTGGTTGTAATGACGATGAAGTTGATGCAGCTCTAGATATTATTAAAGAAAATTGCTCCCAGCGTGAACAAATGGTTGCTCCAATTTCACCAATGGGAGGAAGCGCTGATTCGTATATACCGAAGCCAGTTAAAGTCGAAGTTGGTGGCGCAACCGTCTTTGTCGTACCGATTGAATCATTTATTCAATTCTAAAGCGAACAAAGGCGCAAGCGCCTTTACAGGATAAGTCGTTTTACAAAGCCTTAAGAAGATTCCTCATCGAGGCTTACTCAAGAAGTAATTCATTTGGACTTTGCTGGGCACTGGTGCTGGACGTGGCCATTGCTCGCAATTTTGTAATACAGAGGATTTTATTTTATTTTTCCTTAGAAAAGCACAAAAATGGAAGGAGTGGAGAAGGAATGAAAATCAGCCAGGAAATAAAATCGCAGACAGAAGTAAAGATCCCTAGGCCAATTCATGCGGAGACCCAGTCCTTCCAAAAATTAGTACAATCTGAATCTCAGAATTTGAAACAGCAAGAACTGCAGCAATTAATACAAAACATTTCAAAGCAAGGGGAAAAATTAGCACACTACCGCACGATGCGGGAGCTTGTTAAATTTAAACGAATGATCAAAGGATTTTTACAAGAAACAGTCTCGACCGGTTATAAATTACAACACGGACATTCGTTCAGTTTCGATGGCAGCAGCCGTAAACTGACGATTATTAAAGAGCTTGATGACAAGCTATTGGAACTCACAGAAGAAGTGATGAATCAGGAAAAGAAGACGGTAGATATCCTTGACCTTATAGGCGAAATCAAGGGTTTGCTGATTAACATATATACGTAACAAAAGCGAAAGCGCCCGTTCAGCGACGTACAGATTGGACTGGTCCGCAGGAGATAAAGGAAACACAGCGACCAAAGGAAGCTGATGTTGACTTATCGACGGAGGAGCAGGAAATCTGCTAGTCGCTGGGCGCTAGAGCTAGACGTAACAAAAGCGAAAGCGCTAGATGATAAGGAAGGATACCCATGAATACTTGGTCTGAATTAACAGAAATACAGCCAATGGCAACTCAGATTCTCACAAACAGTATAGAAAAAGGCCGAATTTCTCATGCGTATCTTTTACAAGGTGAACGAGGAACTGGAAAAGAACAGATCGCCCTTGTCATGGCAAAGAGTCTATTCTGTGAAAATAGACAAGGGGCTGAGCCTTGTAACACCTGTACTAATTGTAAACGAATCACTTCTGGCAACCATCCGGACGTTCATTGGATCGAGCCAGAAGGTTTATCCATATCGAAGGAGCAGGTGCAGCATTTGCAAAAGGAATTCTCCTACTCAGGGATGGAATCCAATCAGAAGGTGTATGTTGTTAAACATGCGGACCGGATGACGGTAAATGCAGCGAACAGTCTCCTGAAGTTTTTAGAAGAACCGAGTAAACAGACGACAGCAATGATGCTTACGGAGAACAGTGGAGCGATTCTAGCAACGATTCGTTCTCGTTGTCAGGTCATTGATTTAAAACCCCTCAATCCTATCCAATTCCGGAAACAGTTGGTTACAGAAGGGATGCGGGAGCAGGATGCTACCTTGATGAGTGCTCTGACGAATAATTTGGATGATGCGTTCCAGGTTGTCCAAGACGAATGGTTTGTGGAAGCAAGAAAGCTAGTGTTACAATTAATTGAAATGCTCACCACGAATCATGAGAATGTTTATCTCTATCTCCACAGTAAATGGCTCGCACATTTTAAAGAGAGAGATGATCACGACCGAGGGCTTGATATATTACTCCTTGCCCTGCGTGACGTCCTCTATTACCATATTGGGAATGAGGATGCGATGACCGTTTTCAAACCGGCGGATGCATTACTCGAGAAGAGCTCGATGAAATTTTCACAACATCATTTATCGAAACTGCTTGATTACGTCATCCAGGCAAAACGGAAACTCTCACAAAATGTCCAGCCTACATTAGTAATGGAGCAGCTCGTACTGAAAATGAAGAGGTGAAAAAAATAGAATGATAGAAGTAATTGGTGTCCGCTTTAAAAAGGCGGGTAAAATATATTATTTTGATCCAGGGGAAGAACAGATTACACCGGATAGTTATGTAATTGTGGAAACAATTCGCGGGATCGAGTTTGGGAAAGTTGTTATTGCGAGTAAGCTGGTGGACGAGGAAGATGTTGTCCTCCCGCTCAAGAAAGTGATTCGAGTAGCGACCGATGAAGATAAACGCACCGTTGTCGAGAATCAGAAACAAGCCCAGAAAGCAATGGAAGCCTGTTCTGTAAAGGTCATAGAACATGAACTGGAGATGAATATGGTTGATGTGGAATATACATTTGACCGGAATAAAATCATCTTCTATTTCACGGCAGACGGCCGGATCGATTTCCGTAATCTTGTGAAAGACCTCGCAGCGATGTTCAAGACAAGAATCGAATTAAGGCAAATTGGTGTCCGTGACGAAGCGAAAATGCTTGGTGGTATTGGACCATGTGGACGTATGCTTTGTTGTTCGACCTTTTTAGGTGACTTTGAGCCGGTATCGATTAAAATGGCAAAAGATCAAAACTTGTCCCTTAATCCAGCGAAGATTTCCGGATTATGCGGCCGCTTGATGTGTTGCCTGAAGTATGAAAATGATCATTATGAAGAAGCTAAAAGAGAACTTCCAGACTTTGGCGAAGCGATTAAAACGCCACACGGTAAGGGCAAGGTTGTTGGTTTAAATATCCTGGAAAAACTCGTACACATAGAATTAAAAGAACAAGAACGTACGATTGAATATACATTGGATGAAATGATCGAAGAAGGAATGTTAGCGCAGGCCACAAAGTAGTGAAGAGGTGAGTGGGCGTGAATAATAGGGAAATATTTGACCAGGTTGCCGATATGGAAAAGCAAATTGGTGAACTATATGAACGACTTGGCGAATTGAAAGGGCAACTGAGTAGCGTGCTTGAAGAAAATCATCGCCTGCAAGTAGAGAATCACAATTTGCGCAATCATTTAGAGCAAACGAATCAGGAAAAAGAAAAACAGAAGCAAAACAATAAAGATGAAGATACGAAAGAATACTTACCAGGTGAAGGCCGTGACAACCTTGCAAGGCTTTACGATGAAGGTTTTCATATTTGTAATTTAGAATTTGGAAGTCCACGACAAAATGAAGATTGTATTTTTTGTCTGGATTTCTTTGCAAAGAGAAAATAACGAACTAGCTAAAACTGTCCTATTATAAAAAATAGGGCAGTTTTCTCACGAATTAACGGTCTGTAATATCCCCACTGAATGAAGTTTTCACTTTATTAAGGTGTTAGCATAGAAAGGATTCAAATATGGTAAAACTATATGGTGACGAACGACTCGATTACTTATTGGCCGATGAGTCGATGAAAATTATCCAGAGCCCAACAGCATTTGCCTTTTCACTTGATGCAGTATTGCTTGCCCATTTTGCAAGTATTCCAATCAAACGTGGGACAATCCTCGATTTATGTACGGGAAATGCCGTCATCCCTTTACTATTGTCGAAAAGGAGCAATGCGAAGATTACAGGTGTGGAAATCCAAGAACGGATTTATCAAATGGCAGAGCGAAATATCACGTTAAATAACCTTAATGATCAGCTTTCTGTCATCCACGGCGATTTAAAGGAAATGCTGCCAGTGCTTGGTCATAGCAGTTTTGATGTAGTAACGTGTAACCCACCTTATTTCCGTTCGCCAAAAGCAACGGAGCATAACGAAAATGAATACCTCACGATTGCAAGGCACGAGGTCTATTGTACGTTAGAGGATGTTGTTAAAGCATGTAAATTACACGTCCGTCCAGGCGGAAAAGTTGCAATGGTTCACCGGCCGGGAAGACTCGTTGATATTATTGCACGCTTCCGGCAGGAAAGAATAGAACCCAAACGGATCCAGTTTGTTTATCCAAAGCATGGAAAAGAAGCGAACATGCTACTAGTCGAAGGGATTCGAGACGGGAAACCGGATATCAAACTTCTTCCTCCATTATATATTTATAATGACGATGGAAGCTATACGGAGGAAGCAAGGAGCATTATCTATGGCTAAAGCACATCTCGTTTACATGTTGAAATGTAAGGATAATACGTTATATACAGGCTATACAAACGATCTTGCCCACCGGCTCATGATGCATGAATCAGGGAAAGGGGCAAAATATACCCGAGGCCGAGGCCCCTTTGAAGTGGTACATATAGAGGAATTTCCGACAAAGGAAGAAGCATTACAACGGGAATATCAAATCAAGCAACTCCCACGTCCTCAGAAGGAAGTGTTAATCGGGGCTAATAGAAAGAAGTGTGTGCGGAAATGATGATTCAAAAAAGCTTTGCAAATGAAATAGAAGGTGCCATTATCCTTGTTCCCACACCGATTGGGAATTTAGAGGATATTACGTACCGAGCGTTGAATACGTTAAAGACGGCGACTGTTATTGCAGCAGAGGATACGCGCAATACGAGGAAACTCCTCAATTATTTTGAAATTACTACCCCGCTTACGAGTTATCATGAATATACGAAGAAAGAAAAAGTAGAAAAGCTGATCAATGAAGCGGAAAGAGGAGCCAAAATCGCTGTTGTAAGTGATGCGGGAATGCCTGCCATTTCTGATCCGGGTACAGATATTGTTGAAGCCGCATTGGAGCGTAATATTAAAGTCATTGTTTTACCAGGCGCAAACGCTGCCCTTAGTGCCCTTGTCGGTTCAGGACTTTCTACTGAAGAATTTTATTTTTATGGATTTTTGCCACGGAAGAAAAAAGAAATGGTGGAAGTACTTGAACGGTTAAGATCAATCCCAGCAACGCTCCTATTCTATGAATCCCCATTCCGGGTAAAACAAACACTGAATGTTCTACATGAAACATTAGGAAATAGAGAAATTGCATTAGCCCGGGAACTTACGAAACGTTTTGAAGAATATATTCGTGGAACAATGGAAGAAGTGCTCACTTGGACGGAAACAAATGAATTGAAGGGTGAGTTCGTCATCGTCGTAGAAGGAGCAAGTGAGGATGAGACAGATACTGAAGGAGACTGGTGGGCAGGGCTCGATATGAAAGAGCATGTCGAACACTATATGGATAAGGAAGGATTATCGAGTAAGGAGGCAATTAAGCAAACAGCAGTAGACCGAGGAATTCCGAAGCGGGAAGTCTACCAAAACTATCATATTCAGAACTAGGAGTTACACAAAAATAAAACTGGGTGCAGATTCAACCCAGTTCATTTATTTTTAAAGCTTATGAAGGAACTTACCCCTATAGGGTAGTAATAATCAGTTAACTAAGCGGGATTCAATTTCCTTAATTAGCGCAGCGGCTCCATTTTTACTTAGGATGAGTTTGCCACCCGCGAGAAGCAAGTTATCATCGGATACTTCACCAGTAATCTGACACTCCATCCGAGATTCATATTTCCGTAAAATAATTTTGTCATCATCCACATAAATTTCAATCGGATCTTTTTCGTGGATATCCAGTGTACGTCTTAACTCGATTGGGATTACGACTCTCCCAAGCTCATCGACTTTGCGAACAATTCCAGTAGATTTCATATTTTTATCCTCCCCAGATAATGTTGGAAATGGCGCTATTTATATGTACGCTGCCAATTTCCTTGTTTTCTTTATCTAAATAATCGCAGATACTTTATATTTATCTCTATATTCTGCAATTACTGATAACTCTAGTTAAACTAAAAGAATACAAATAGCAACATCTTTACTTAGCAATAGAATAACAACATCACTAAATAATGTCAATTTTATTTCTCAAAATATTCATTAGTTAGAAAATTGATGAATCCATTTGTCGAAAACAATCTTATATTCGCGGTTTAGCCAATTATAACCAATTACAATTTTAGCTTTTTGTAATAGCCTAACTACCACGCCCAGATCCAGCACCCAGCTACTAGCAAGACTTCCTTTACCTCATGACGGGATAAAGAAGACTTGCCGATTGGCTAAGACATGAGGCTTATCGCTTTTGCGGTATTTGGCAAATTCTTATATAATCGTTACAATAGATTTTAGGTAGAAAGATACTAATGAGGAGGTTCACCATGGGTAATTCGAAAAACACCTTTTATATAACAACACCCATTTATTATCCAAGTGGAAAGCTACATATTGGTAATGCGTATACCACAATCGCCTGTGACGTCATGGCGCGGTATAAACGAATGACCGGATATGATGTGTTCTATCTTACAGGAAGTGATGAACACGGACAAAAAATTGAACAAAAAGCAGAAGAGTTGAATGTTTCACCGCAAGCCTACGTGGACGAAATGGCAGAAGGAATGAAGAAACTTTGGAAGTTGCTTGAAATTAGCAACGATAAATTCATCCGTACAACCGAGCCAACCCATAAAAAAGTTGTACAGGATATATTTGAACGTTTCCTTGAACAAGGTGATATTTATCTTGATGAGTATGAAGGCTGGTATTCTATTCCAGATGAAACGTTCTATACAGAAACACAATTAGTCGATGTGGAATACGATGAGAACGGAAATATCGTTGCTGGGAAATCCCCGGACAGTGGACATCCAGTTGAACTGATCAAAGAGGAATCGTATTTCTTTAAAATGAGTAAGTATGCAGACCGCTTACTTGAATATTACGAAACACAACCTGAATTCATTCAACCGGAATCCCGTAAAAATGAAATGATCAATAATTTTATTAAGCCGGGACTGGAAGACTTGGCAGTATCGCGTACCGTCTTTTCTTGGGGTATCCCTGTTCCAAGCAATCCAAAACATGTCGTGTACGTATGGATTGATGCTTTAACGAACTATATTACCGCACTTGGATATGGTACGGAAAATGATGAGCTATTTAATAAATACTGGCCGGCAGATGTTCATATGGTTGGTAAAGAAATTGTCCGTTTCCATACGATTTACTGGCCAATTATGTTGATGGCCCTTGATTTACCGTTACCGAAACAAGTCTTTGCCCATGGGTGGCTATTAATGAAAGACGGGAAAATGTCGAAATCAAAAGGGAACGTCGTCTATCCAGAAATGCTTGTTGAACGCTACGGATTAGATGCGCTGCGCTATTACTTGATGCGTGAGGTTGCTTTTGGAAGTGATGGGGTCTTTACTCCAGAAGATTTCGTTTCCCGTGTCAACTTCGACCTTGCGAATGACCTAGGGAACCTACTTAATCGTACGGTCGCAATGATCAATAAATATCTGGACGGACAAGTTCCAAGCTACAAAGGGAACGTTACTGCATTTGATGAAGACTTGCAACGGACAGCGGCAGAAGCAATTGCGGATTATCAGACAGAGATGGAGAAAATGCAGTTCAGTAGTGCGCTCGCCTCTGTATGGCGTCTGATTTCCCGTGCGAATAAATATATTGATGAAACCGAGCCGTGGAAGATTGCAAAAGAGGAAGACAAACAGGCGGAACTGGCAAGCGTTATGATTCATTTGGCGGAAAGCTTGCGAATCGCTGCATCCTTGCTACAACCGTTCCTCACTCACGCACCGAAAAAGATTTTCGAACAGCTCGGGTTGAATGTTGATACAGCAGGTGATTGGAAAGACATTCAATTTGGGAACTTCCCTGAAAATGTTACAGTTATTAAAAAAGGGACACCAATATTCCCTCGTCTTGATGTAGAAGAAGAAGCGGAGTATATCCGTTCTCAAATGACTGGTGATACTGCTGAAGAAGCATGGGACCCAGAAGAAACGGAGCTTGTCTCAAGCAAAGAGAAACAGATTAAAATTGATCAATTTGACCGCGTAGAACTGAAGGTTGCGGAAGTGATCGAATGCGCTAAAGTGGAAGGCGCGGACAAGTTGCTGAAATTCCGCCTTGATGCGGGCGATAAAGCACATCGTCAGATTTTATCCGGGATTGCCGAGCACTATCCGAATCCGGAAGAATTAATAGGTAAAAAGGTAGTAATTGTCGCGAATCTGAAACCACGTAAAATGCGTGGAGAAGTGAGTCAAGGTATGATTCTTTCTGCAGAAGCTGACGGGAAACTTACCGTTATTGAAGCACCTCAAGACGTACCGAATGGTTCATTAATATCGTAAACCTATAAAAAAGAATTACCCTGCCACATGGAGCAGGGTTTCTTTTCTTTATATAAAGGAGCTGAAAGAATGTTATTTGATACACATGTCCACCTAAATGCTTGGCAATTTAAAGAAGACCGCGAAGAAACGATTCAGCGTACCTTTGATGCAGGGGTTACGCATATGACCGTTGTTGGCTTTGACCATGAAACGATTCCCCTTGCCATTGAAATAGCGGAACAGTATGAGACGATTTATGCAGCTATTGGGTGGCATCCAGTCGATGCGATTGATATGACAGATAAAGAATTAACTTGGATTGAAGAGTTATCGGAGCATCCAAAGGTTGTTGCTATCGGTGAAATGGGGCTCGATTATCACTGGGATAAATCCCCGAAAGACGTTCAAGCTGAAGTGTTTCGGAAACAGATACGACTGGCGAAAAAATTAGACATGCCGATTATTATCCATAATCGGGAAGCTACGGAAGATATTATTCAAATTCTCGAAGAAGAAAAAGCCCATACGGTTGGTGGCATTATGCACTGTTACAATGATTCCGTCCAATATGTCGAACGCTGTTTAGATATGAATTTTTATATTTCGTTAGGTGGTCCGGTCACATTTAAAAATGCCCCGCTACCGAAAGAAGTAGCGAAGGAAGTGCCACTGGACCGCTTATTAATTGAAACCGATGCACCTTATCTCGCACCACATCCGAACCGTGGGAAGCGTAATGAACCAGCTTATGTTAAGCTTGTTGCTGAGAAAATTGCTGAGCTGCGGGGGATAACGCTTGAAGAAGTTGCTGAAGCGACAACGAAAAATGCAATTCATCTTTATAATATAGAATCAAACTAAAAAAGATGGGACGGCTGGAGATCAAGTCTTTATCATGCATTAACGGTCTGTAATACCCCCACTTCTAAACAGGAGGGAAGCCCAACATATGAGGGTGTGGGATATACAGTCCGTAAATACCTGATTCTGTTCAACTAACATTCAGTGGGGAGGAAAGGAAACCCCCACTGAATGAAGTTTCACTTTATTTGTCCCAACTTATTTACTCGTCATCTTGATACAACTCTATCACTTTAGAAATGAAACTTTTCGTCGCAGGTGATGCTTGGTCAGTATGTGCAATTCCGATCACCCGATATGCCTCCTTTTCAAATTCAAGTGGGATAATATGATGCCAATAATGTTTTAATACGAGTCCTGGCCGGATACTGATCCCGATATTCGCTTCAACTAGGGAAAAAATCGAATGATCGTCCGAAATTTTATATTTTACATTTGGCTCAATGTGATGTCGGTGAAATAATTCATAGATTTCATTGTCCCAGCCTACTTCCGGCTGAATCAACGGATATTCCTCCAGTTGACTCATTTTCCTCTTTTTCTGTTTGTGTAAGGGGCTTGCTTCCGATACGATACAATATAGTGGGTCTCTTTTTAAAGGGATAAATTCAATATTTTTACCAGCCGGTTTTGTTGTAAAACAGCAGTCCAGTTCTCCAGCGATTACTCTATCTTCGAGTCCGTCAAAATCATCTTCAACAAATTCAATTGAAATCCCCGGATAACTCTGCTTAAATACTTTAAAAATCGTCGGCATCCAGTTTGTCGTAACACTTGAAAAAGTTCCGATCTTAATACAACCTGTTTCCATTCCGACTAATGCGGCCGCTTCCTCGAACAGGATATTATTCATATTGATGTCTTGTTAAACTAATCTCAGAACGATTACGGATTAACAGGCGGAATCCTAATTCATCTTCAGGCTTTTAATCGCATGAATTTCATACCGCTGGATCGTAACAGTAAGCCCACCATTATGAAAGTAATTAATGGTCTAGTTAATATAAATTTGTTTTGTTAATCATTCTCTGTTTAAATTAAAATTAAGTCAAGTAAAGGATGTGAGATTGTTATGAAGAAAAGAATAATAGATATTATTTTTCTTATAATAGGTTCCTTGATATTCGCCCTATCGATTAATCTTTTTGTTATACCAAATGAGCTCGGTGAAGGGGGAGTAACGGGGTTAACGATTATATTTTACTATATGTTCGAATGGTCACCCGGACTTGTTAACCTCATATTAAACTCATTTCTACTCGTCGTAGGTTATCGGTTTTTAGGAAAAACAACAACCGTTTATACGATTATTACGATATTATTCTTTTCGCTATTTTTGCATCTAACAGAGAGCTGGAATGTTGATTCAAATGAGATTATTATTAATGCGATATTTGGCGGGGTCTTTGCAGGTGTCGGGATTGGTTTAATTATTAGAGTCGGGGGTACGACTGCGGGAACGGCAATTCTTGCTAGTATCACGAATAAATATTTGGGATGGAGTATCAGTTATGGCCTGTTATTCTTTGATTTAATTGTTGTCATGGGGTCTTACTTTATCATCGGGGTAGAAAAAGTGATGTTGACCGTTCTTATGCTATACATTGGAACAAAAGTAATGGAATTTATTATTGAGGGTTTAAATCCGAAAAAAGCTGCTACAATTATAACCAAAAATCCGGATGAAATTGCCGAACAGGTAAATCTATTAATTGGTAGGGGTGTTACCGTCTTTTCTGGACATGGATATTATACGAAAGACACAAAAGAAATTCTATATATCATTATTAGCAAACAAGAAGTGATTAAATTAAAGAAAATTGTAAAGGCAACGGATAAAGATGCTTTCGTTGCAATCCATGATGTGCGGGACGTGTTTGGAGAAGGGTTTATGGATATTTCAAAGACATAATAAAAGTTGGAAAGAAGGATTAGGATGTATAGAGGATATTTCATTGATTTAGATGGCACTGCTTATCGTGGAAAAGAAGTTATTCTGGAAACATTAGAGTTTGTAAAAAAACTACACGACAGAGAAATACCTTATTTGTTTTTAACTAATAATTCAACAAAGACACCACGAATGGTTGTAGAAGCATTGAAGTCATTTGGCTACCCGGTTACAGAAAAACAAATTTATACATCTTCATTGGCGACTGCTCAGTATGTTTATGACCAGAACCCAAATGCAAGAATTTATATGATTGGTGAAATGGGTCTTCAATCAGCTCTGAAGGAGAAAGGGCTGACTCTTGTTGAACAAGGAGAAGAAGCCGATTATGTTGTATTTGGACTGGACCGTGAAATAAATTATGAAAAATACTTTCAAGCCTGTTTAGCAATCTATAATGGAGCAACTTTTATTGTAACGAATGGGGACTTGGCGCTTCCGACAGAACGAGGGTTAATGCCAGGAAATGGTGCACTGGCATCTGTTATTAGTGCTTCTACAGGTATGGAACCTATTTTTATTGGAAAACCAAATAGTACCATTATGGAAAAGGCTTTAGATTTAATAGGTCTTTCAAGAAAAGATGTGGCAATGATTGGTGATAATTATTTTACGGATATTTTAGCAGGAATACACGCAGGAATTCCAACCATTTACATTGAGGGTGGCTTTTCAAAACGAGAAGATATTTTGACTTATGACGTACAGCCAACTCATGTATTAAAGGATTTATCAGAGTTTGAAATTTAGATGTGCTGTATATTCTAAAAATAACTCATCGATATAAAGGGATGGCTCCCATAATGACTTTTATAACAGGTACCCACCTCTTTATCGACGGTGGATATTCTGTCATCTAAATAAAAAGGCTGGGATTCGTTATATCTCAGTCTTTTTCCTTTAGTTCTCCTATATTTCCTCTACTAAGAAAAAACTTTGTAAAACTATGTCGGAACTCCTTCATTTCTGTTATATAAATGTAAACAATGTCTTATTTCCAGAAACATCCATCCCCTAATAAGCTAGAATTTACATGCTAAACACTATTAATCTGAATAAAGAGATAATTTTGTAACCCTTGTCTCCCAACCGATTAGAGGCTATGAAATATATCCACAATCGAACTGTAATTGAATTGTAATTTGATTGTAAACGGAATAGCTTTGACTTTACATATACGTATTAATATAATCGGTTTCGTACAAGGAGGCAGGAGCATGAAAATTTTTCATAAGCTTATGCTAGCATCAAAAGCGAAAATGGTTCTTTCGAGTATTGGTGTCTTAGCACTTGTTTTATTTACGAGCTTACTAGTAGTTGAAGCAACAAAAAAAGAAGTAATCATCGTAGACAATGGAGAAGAACAAGTTGTGAACACCCACAAAAACACAGTGGCAGAACTATTTTCAGAAGTGGGAATTGCAGTTGGTGCCCATGATGAACTATCACATGAGGAAGAAGCACCAATTGAAAACGGAATGACAATCGATTATAAGACAGCAAAGCAGGTAACCGTTTCAATTGACGGGAAGCCTGAGAGTTTCTATACAACAGAAGATACCGTATTAGCATTTTTAAAACAGCAAGATCTAACCTTCTCCCAGCATGACGAGGTTTCCCATGAAGATGGTGCGTTCATTGAGGATGGTATGGAAATCGATGTGAGGCAGGCATTTGATGTTGCAGTCGTTGATGGCGGTAAGGAGCTAACCATTCCTACCACTGGTGGCACGGTAGAAGAATTGCTAGAGGAGAATGACATCGAGCTGAATGATGCTGATAAGATCAAGCCGGCTTTAGACAAAAAGGTAAAGAAGGATACGACCGTTGATATTGTTCGTGTGACAACAGAGACGGTGGAAAAAGAAGAGGCAGTTGCTTTTGAAACGGAGAAACAAGAAGATAGCACACTGCAAAAAGGGGAAGAAAAGGTTATTACCCAAGGAGAAGATGGCCAAGTTGTAAAGAAGTATAAGATTACAAAAGAAAATGGGGAAGAAGTTTCCCGGGAAATAATTGAAGAAGAAGTTACGAAAGAGAGCAAGAACCGTGTAGTAGCAATCGGTACGAAAGAGCCTGTCCAAGAAGCGGATCCAGGGCTTGTTACACTTGCTAACAAATCGGAGGAGTCACAGAGTAGCGGGAAAACGCTAACAGTTACTGCAAGTGCATTCACTGCTTCCTGTGGTGGTTGCTCGGGTGTTACGACTACTGGAATCAATTTAAAAGCCAACCCAGATCAAAAAGTAATCGCAGTGGACCCGAATGTCATTCCGCTTGGCACAAAAGTATGGGTGGAAGGCTATGGGGAAGCTGTAGCTGGAGACACTGGCGGTGCGATCCGTGGAAACCGTATTGATGTGCATGTCCCGAATCAGGGTGCAGCATATGATTGGGGAGTACGTACGGTACAAGTGAAAATCATAGACTAATACTTATTTTAGGAATTATGCTCTTCTCATGGTAAAATCATGGGAAGAGCTTTATTTACGTGGAGGGCAAGTTTTGAAGATAAAAGAAATCATCGTCGTGGAAGGAAGAGACGACACAGCTAAAATTAATCAGGCAATCCAGGCAGATACGATTGAGACGAACGGTTCTGCGGTTAATAAAGAAATCATTAGCCGGATTCGCCACGCGCAAGAAAAGCGGGGCGTCATTATTTTTACCGATCCCGACTATCCCGGCCAGCGTATTCGTCACATCATAGACCAGGCCGTTCCCGGTTGTAAGCATGCATTTCTTACCCAGGACGAAGCACGGGCGAAAAATGCGCATAACAGGAGTTTGGGCATTGAACACGCTAGCCCGGAAACAATAAGAGAAGCACTCCGTAAAGTATATGAACTCACCGAAGAAACACGAGGAGAAATCACAAAAGAAGATCTTCTCATCAATCGCCTCATCGGTGTAAGAGAAGCAAGTGAACGTAGAAAACAGCTAGGAGAACATTTGAAAATTGGCCATACGAACGGGAAACAATTGTTGAAACGATTAAATCAGTTCCAGATTTCCAAAGAAGAGTTTGAAGCGGCAGTAGAAGCCATCCAGCAGGAGGATTGACATGTCAACCAAATATATTGCAACCCCATCGAAGACAAAAGAAATTCTGAAAAAATATGCCTTCGCTTTCAAAAAGAGTTTAGGACAGAATTTTATTATTGATGTAAACATCTTACAAAATATTTTAAAGCATGCAGGTGTGGATAAAGATTCAGGTGTCATTGAAATCGGTCCGGGAATCGGTGCTTTGACTGAGCAACTTGCAATCCATGCGGACAAAGTTGTCGCTTTTGAAATCGACCAGCGCCTGTTACCGATTTTAGATGACACTTTAGAGGCCTATTCTAATATTGAAATCATCCATCAGGACATATTAGAAGCGGATGTCACTGAAGTAATCAAGGAACAATTCAAAGAAAATCAGCCGATCCGCATCGTCGCTAATCTGCCATATTATATTACAACACCGATTCTTTTGAAACTGCTCCATGACCAGTTGCCGGTTGAAAGTATTACGGTCATGATTCAAAAAGAAGTGGCAGAGCGGATGGCAGCTGAACCAAATAGTAAAAGTTACGGCTCCTTAACGATTGCTATTCAGTATTATACGAATGCGGAAGTGGTCATGAATGTGCCGAAGACCGTATTTAATCCGCAGCCGAATGTTGATTCCGGCATTCTAAAGCTGGAGTTACGTAAAGAGCCACCAGTCCATGTAGAGGATGAGGATTTCTTTTTCCGAATCGTTAAGGCAAGCTTTGCCCAGCGAAGGAAGACGTTACGAAATAATTTAGCAAACCTATTTACGGATATGAATAAGACGGAGATACAGAAAGTAATGGACCGGGCTGGGATTGATGGCGGCAGACGGGGCGAATCCTTGAGCATGGAGGAATTTGCACAGCTTGCTAATGTGTTTTATCGAAGTGTAACTAGCTGTAAAACTCCCTCAAGTATTGAGAAAAACCAAAAATTCTAAGTGGGAGATTAACAGCCTGTAACAGCCCGATTGGTTTAACTAACATTCCGTGGGAGTGAAGAAACCCCCGCGGAATAAGATTTCACTTTGCAAAGAAATAAATGAATAAGAGAAAAGACGGCAGGATGCACTGAAGCAACAATGAAAACGGACAGCTAATCAATCAGCTGTCTGCACTATAAATAGAAAGATAGTGTTAAAGAATGAAAGTTTTAGTAGTAGGAGCAAGTGGAACGATTGGGCAAGCAGTCGTAAAGGAGTTGGAAGGCGACTGGATAGAAATTATAAAAGCAAGTCGTAATAACTCGGATGTAACGGTTGATATTACGTCACAAGAAAGTATTAAAGCGATGTTTGAACAAGTTGGTCCGGTGGATGCCTTTATATCCACGACAGGTTGCTTTAGCATTTAAGAAGAGTGTATACGGGGCGCAGACAGGTCAGAGCTACAACGTGTATTAACGGAGAAAGTATTTCGGTGCAACCAGGAGGTATTCAATCGATCGGCTATTGCTTGGGGGAGTTCAGGGGGAGCTTTCTCTAATGCTGCTGTTTTTTGGTAGTGAGACGTTTGAAACGGGGGCTGCTGAAGTTTCCCCCTGTAAAACAAGGGTTAGTGCATTTGTGACTGACTTGGAGCACTATTTGTAGCAGTTGCTATTTTCTTCTTTGCTTTTACAAGCTTGACTATATTTGTTAAACCAAGCGTAGGGAGAGCCTTTAGAGGGCAGCCTACGTTTTTGTTTTATTCTGGACAAAAAGTTAAAATAATAAGAAGTATGTTTTACGTTTCGCTAAATGAAAATACTTACAGTAGTAGGTATAATATAGAAAATTTCATTTATTCTAATCAAACAAAAAATTAAATTACTTGAGGAGGATATGTAATGAAAACACCTAAATATGGACCTATGAACCACAGTCATGCACCTAGATATACAGGAGTACGTACTTTTATGAAGCTACAACATTTACAAAAAACTGAAGATGTTGATATTGCTATTGTTGGATTACCATTTGATACAGCAGCAAGTTATCGTTCCGGGGCACGCTTTGGACCTTCAGGTATACGAGAGATTTCAATGTTACTGAGACCTTCAAATGCATATCACAAAATTAATCCGTTTGATCATTGTTCAGTTATAGATTATGGAGATTTACCACTAATCCCAGGTCATATTCATGATACTTATCAAATCATTAAGGAGAATTATTCATTTCTTGCAAAGAATAATGTTATTCCAATTGGCTTAGGAGGGGATCATTCACTTACTTTGGGAGAGTTGAGGGGGTTAGCAGACCATTATGGACCAATAAGTTTAGTTCATTTTGATGCGCATGGTGATACATGGGATAACTATTGGGGGAAAAAATATACACATGGAACACCATTTAAGCGGGCTTTAGAAGAAAATGTAATTGATCCTAATAGTTCTATTCAGATTGGTTTAAGGGGAACCGTCTATGATCCGGGTGATGTTGATGAAGCAAAAAATATGGGATTTGAAGTTATAACAATGGATGAACTCCGCCAAATTTCAGCAGAACAATTAAAAGGTCGTATTGCAAAAAGAGTAGGCGACAATCCAGTGTTCTTAACTTTTGATATTGATTTCTTTGATCCAGCATATGCTCCAGGTACAGGGACTCCTGAACCTGGCGGTGCTACTAGTTATGAAGGGCTTAACTATGTGCGTAACTTACCTAATTTAAATTATGTTGGTTTTGATGTAGTTGAGGTATTACCGGCACTAGATAGTTCCGAAATAACAGCACAATTAGGTGCAGCTATTGTATATGAATTTATTTCAATTTTAGCTTTGCATACTGATAAGTAACTATATGAAATAAATACTCGGAAAGGAGAACGCAAAATGGAGTGACCAAATCAAAAGAAGATGGCAGTTGTTCTATCTTTTGATATAGATGCGGAAACACCTTTTTTATTTGATGAAAAAAACAAGTCAAGAATGTCACTCTTATCTATTGGAACATAAGGGAGAACAGTTGGTTTAAACCGAGTATTAAGAACTCTCAAAAATAATGATCTTAAAGCAAATTTCTTTGTTCCAGGGGCAGTAGCAGAATTAGATCCAACTGTAATTGAAAGAATCACCGAAGATAATCATCCGATTGGACACCATGGATATTATCATGAAAGGCTCGATACACTATCATTTGAACAAGAGGAAGAGATCTTGTACAAAGGAAAAGAGATAATTAAGAAATAATAATTCCAGAATATCCATATCCTGATAAACAATGCAGGAACTATTGGAAATGAATCTCCTATCGTTGATATGGCAGTAGAAGATTGGGATAGACTAATCAATGTTGATTTAAGGGGTGTATTTTTAACTTCCAAGTATCTAATCCCACTGATGGATAAAGATTCAGTTGGAAAGATAATAAATATTTCATCGGAACTTTCCTTAAAAGGTAGAGAGAACTTTACGCACTACACAGCAGCAAAAGGAGGAGTAAATAGCTTTACGAAAAGTTTAGCCCTAGAACTGGCTCCAGATATTTTAGTAAATACATTAGCGCCTGGTCCAGTAGAAACAGATATGATTTTAAGTGATATGAATGAAGAGTGGATTGAAAAAGAAAAAGATATACCATTAAAGCGACTAGGAAAAATAGAAGAGATTTCAGCAGCGGCTTTATTACTAGCTTCTGATGAAGGGAACTTTTTCTGTGGTCAGATATTAAGCCCGAATGGAGGTGCCGTATTTTTATAAGTATAATTTTAGAGAAGCAATATCATCTTTTATAATGATCCTGTAGAACACCTAGTAAAAGCTCTCGTATAAAATTTGATGCATTTCATTGATTTTATACGAGAGCTTATTAAATTGTCTTTTATTTTTGTGAATTTTAAGTAGTATAATTACAAAAGCCTCCTATTAATATATAACTTTAAATTAGGCAGCTTTTTTAGATTTTTTTTCTTCTTTTAATAGTAGGTTTCCTAAGAAGACGGTGATTAATCCCGCAATTAAGCCATAAATAATGGCATTTAAAGAAGTAATGCCTTCAATAATAAGAGTAGTTATTACAACAAGTGAGCTAACTATCATTACAGACAATGCAACCTTTTTAGATACTGACTTGAAGAATAAAGCAATAACAATAGGAATGAACAAAGTACCGGAAAGCAGTGCGTATGCTAAATCAAGTGCTAATACAATGTTTTGTAGTTCGGAAGCAATAAATATTCCTACTACACCCATTCCTAATACGGCCAATCGAGTAAAACGTATTTTGTTCTTTTCTGTTTTTATCTTTTTCAAAGGCGATATAATATCATTTATAAAAACTGTTGAAGCAGCCATCAATGTACCTGATGCTGTAGACATAGCTGCGGAAATTGCCGCTGCAAGTGTTATCCCTATAAGCCCAGTTGGAAGTATAGTAACAATAAGAGTTGGTAAAGCTTGTTGTGGATCAATAAGATTAGGAATTAGAACACTAGCAAAAGTACCAATGAGTGCTCCGGATATTCCATATATTACACAATAAATTCAGCTATTATTGTACCATTCTTAACGACAACTTTACTCTTACCTGTAAACGCTCTTTGCCAAACATCTTGTCCTATCATCATCCCGAAAAAGTATAGCAAGGCGTAAGAAAAAACTCTGTCCCAACCCATATTGGATAAATTTAGATGGTCACTGCTTATTTTCGTTGTTAATCCTTCAATACCACCCAGTTGAAAAAAACTAAATGGAAGTAAAATCAAAATCAATCCGATAGTCATAACCCAAAATTGCATGACATCAGTCATTGTTACAGCCCACATGCCTCCTAATAAAGTATAAATTACAACAACTGCACCTCCAATGAAAATAGCAAAGAAGAGAGACCATTCGAAGAGGGTCGAAAATAATACACCTACAGCAATGGTGGAGGTCACCATAACCATAATATTATATACAATTATAATAATAGCGCTGTACAGTCGGCTACTAAACCCGAATCTATTTGCTAGTAATTCACTAACACTAAATATATTTAAATTACCTAATTTGTTAGTAAAAAATAAACCAAACCCGATAATCCCAAGACCTATCATAGTAACCATCCACATGCCTGATATTCCGAATTGATATCCGAGTGCTGTGCCTCCAAAAGTCGATGCTCCACCTAGAACTACTGCAGCCATCGCAGGAACAAAAGAACCATAGCCAAGCCTCCTACCTGCTACAACATAATCAGCCTGGCTTTTGATTTTTTTAATACTAAGAAAACCAATAGTAATTAGGACTGCAAAATAGATAATTATTAGGAAAAAATCGAAACTCGTCAAATTAACTCACCTCAAATTATTTTTTAAGTAAAAGAAAATATCACCAAGTATTGAAATGTAATTTATTGATGATGGTCATTTGATAAAAAAGCAAGAGACTGGCTCAGTTTTAAAATCATTAAATTAAAATCCGGGTTTGTAAGCGCTATCTATTGTCGGTATAGATAAATAAGATAGATGATTGTGATTATCTATCTTGTAGTATTAGTTATTGAGGTTATGTTTAAAAGCCATAATACACTAGAACCAATGTAATAATGTATTAGAGTTACTTTATACATTGAATGTTCCCATAAATCACCCTCTTTGGATTATTGATTAAATAACATTCTGCTATATACTATTTCAAATATCTACAGACAAATTGTAAAAGATATAAAGAAACATGTATACACTTTGTTAATTTTTTTGCTCGGGTTAACAAGTCATTGTATAAATTAAAGAAGAGGTCACCAATATGCCTCTTCTTTAATTTATCTTATTTGTATTACTCAAAAACGCATAAGCCCCAATTGCAAGCTCAATCGCCTGCCGATTCGTCGGATTCATAAAATCTTCTCCCATCAGTTCCTCAATCTTTTCCAAGCGATGGTATAATGTTTGCCTCACGATGGATAGCCGTTCCGATGTTTCCTTTTTGGATCCCATCGTTTCCAAGTACACAGCAAGTGTCTGCAGTAAATCATTCTTCGTTTGTTGTTGATGATCTAGCAGCGGCCCTAAGTAATCCGAGACATATGCTTCCAATTCATGCTTAGGAAGGTTGATCAGCAACCGGTAAATCCCAATATCCTCAAAGAACAAGATATCTAGAATATCCATTTTTTGAATTGCTAGTACCGCACTTGCTTCATCGTAACACTTACTTAATTTAGAATAATCCTTTTGCAGACTGCTAACGCCAATATAACAGTCTTTCCCTCGGAAAATATTATCTTTATGACTGTTTTTAATCGCTTCCGTAATCAATGTGAACGTGTTAGTGTCGCTAGTTGCATAACTGCTCTTATAATACGAAGCAATTACAGCAATATTATTCTTCGTAATGGAGATTGCAGGGAAGAAATTATATCTTTTAAAAATGGAGCGGAGAATAATCGATTGCTGGAGCTTTATCTCTTCCCAATCCTCATCTCTTATCTCCTTATGATAAGAGCTATTTTCAATCATGATTAAGCGGTAATAAAGGTTCTCAGCCGGAGCAGGTAAAAACTTTAATGCAGCAGTCGATTCATATTCCTCTCCGTGCAATAACTGTTGCACCAGATTCTCTTCTTGATTCTGCTTTCTTTCCTCGATTGTTTTATTCCTTAGCATAATCTGGGCAATGGCTAAAGTGGCACGGTCAACAATGGAGAAAGCGAACTCATCCAATTCCCCGCTTCGTTGTTGAATATAAAGATCCCCCCATGAAGAGCCGAGCCCTTTAATTGGGAAAGCAGTGTAGTAGTCACCATGGAGAAAGACTTCATGATAGGGTTCGACTTCTCTTTTTTCGTTAATTAGAGAAAGGATAGATTCTGCTTGGTCTTTGTTTTTAAGTGGATAGTAGAATAACTGTTTATCATCAGAAATAAGTAAAACATTCAAATGGAAAGATTCATATAATTTCTTTAGTATTTTCAAAATCCCGTTCGGTTCTAAAGACAATTCGTTAAACGCATTGGAAAGATCATGGAGATGCTTTAATTGTTCATGGTGACTATTAATAATGATCGTATGTAAATCCTGGGTAATATCTACAAATTTCACGACATCTGGGAATATAATAATTGGAAAGTCATGATGATTAGCAAATTCAATAATCGCAGGCTCAATTTCCTGAACATGTGTCCCGAGTTCCATACAGAGTCCCGCAACTTCCAGTTCAATCAATTTCTTTAACTTAGAGATTCCATCTTTAGAGTCAAGTGGCATATTAGAGCCAGTTGTTAAAATAAGTTCCCCGCCATTGATAAATGAATCAAACGCTTCCATTTCCAGAATGTGTGTCCATTTAATCTCCCGGTCGACTCCCTTTTCACCAGTAATTAAGGTTGCTCCTTTAAATAACTTTCGCTTTAAGATATCTCTTACCGTTACCTTAAAATTCCCCATCAGTTCCCCTCCAAATTGTTAAATAAATTTCTTAATAATTTTACTTTATGTAAGATGATATTATTTTCGGAACAGTGTAAACTCAATTATGGAATGGGACCCAAGGTATGTCAACCCAAGTAGTTGAATAAATTTACAATCACATTTTGAATACAACAGGAAAAACAGACTGTACATTTCGTCAAAAAATATTTTTATTATGGAAGGGAGACATTTGAAATGAAAGCGCTGCAACAAACAGAAAAATTATCACTGGAAGAAAAGGATCGTCAGTATGTTTGGCACCATATTTCTCCTTATCGGGAAGAAGGAGCAACAATGATTGTTGAGAAAGGCGAAGGTTCCTGGATTACCGATCAGAATGGCAATCGTTATTTAGACGGTATGTCTGGGCTATGGTGTGTGAATGTCGGTTACGGACGGGAGGAATTAGCTGAGGCTGCTGCAGAACAAATAAAGAAAATCGCTTATACGCCTATGACGAATAGTCACGAGCCAGCGATTGAACTGGCAGCAAAGGTCAATAGCATGCTGGATGACGACTATGTGATGTTCTATTCTAACAGTGGATCGGACGCGAATGAGGTTGCGTTTAAAATCGCTCGCCAATACCACCAGCAAAACGGAGACCCGAACCGTTACAAAGTGATTTCCCGTTACCGTGCATATCATGGCAGTTCGATGGGGGCTCTTTCAGCAACAGGGCAAGCGTTAAGAAAATATAAATATGAGCCACTTTCATCTGGTTTCTTACATGTTTCTCCACCGGATAACTACCGTAAACCGGATAACGTAACGGTAGAAGAATACAACTTACAAAAGGCAAGAGAAATTGAAGAGACGATCAATTATGAGCAAAAGGAATCCATCGCAGCAGTAATTATGGAACCGCTCATAACTGGAGGCGGAGTCATTATGCCTCATGAAGTGTATGCCCAGGAAGTGGAGCGTATTTGTGAGCGTCACGGCGTCCTGCTCATTATTGATGAGGTCATTTGTGGTTTCGGTCGAACTGGTAAAGCATTCGGTCACCAGCAGTTCAACATTAAGCCAGATATCATTACAATGGCAAAAGGTTTAACGAGTGCGTATTTACCGTTATCGATTACGGCTGTTCGTAAAGATATTTACGAAGCATTTAAAGGAACGGAAGATAATCATCATTTCCGTCACGTGAACACGTTCGGCGGTAATCCAGCAGCTTGTGCCGTTGCTCTTAAAAATATTGAGATTATGGAACGGGAGAGTCTGTTTGAACGCTCTGAACAACTGGGTGCGAAGCTATTGCAAGGACTAGAGGAGCTGGAAAATCATCCTAACGTCGGTAATGTCCGTGGACTCGGCCTACTTGCCGGAATTGAAATTGTAGAAGATAAAGAAACGAAGGAGCCTGCTTCCAATGACCGGATTGCCAAGCTTATCGGAGCATGTAAAGCGAAAGGCTTAATCATTGGTCGGAACGGAGACACGGTTGCAGGGCAAAACAACATTTTAACGCTTAGCCCGCCGTTATCTTCAACAGATGAAGACATTGATTTCAGCCTGCAAGTTCTGAATGAAGTATTTGCCGAAAATAAATAACGCAAGGGAGAGTCTCAGAAGGGAAGTATTGGAAGCAATTGAAAAAGTATTATCGTAAACACAAGGAGGAATTTTACGTGGCACAAACAGCAGTAGAAGTATTAAAAAACTATATTGGTGGTAAATGGGTGGAAGCTAATACAGATAAGTCGGAACCGGTTTACAACCCGGCAACTGGAGAAGTTATCGCACATGTGCCGATTTCATCCATAGAAGATGTGGAACATGCGGTAGAAACCGCAAACGAAGCATTCCAGGAGTGGAAGGAGTTAGCAGTACCACGCCGTGCACGGATTCTATTTAAATATCAGCAGTTACTAGTAGATAATTGGGATGAGCTTGCTCGTCTCATAACAATTGAAAACGGGAAAAACTTTGAGGAAGCCCAAGGTGAAGTTCAACGCGGCATTGAAAATGTCGAGTTTGCAGCAGGTGCACCTTCACTCATGATGGGTGATTCGCTTCCATCGATTGCAACAGGACTCGAATCAGGGGTATATCGTTATCCAATCGGCGTAATCGGCGGAATCACACCGTTCAACTTCCCGATGATGGTTCCTGCTTGGATGTTCCCAATGGCAATCGCTACTGGAAATACATTCGTATTGAAGCCGTCTGAACGGACACCACTCCTTGCGAACCGTCTAGCGGAGCTTTTAGAAGAAGCAGGTTTGCCGGCAGGGGTATTCAATATTGTTCATGGTGCCCATGATGTTGTAAATGGTTTAATTGACCATGAAAAAGTAGCAGCAATTTCGTTTGTCGGTTCGCAGCCGGTAGCAGAGTATGTTTATAAGCGGGGAACGGATAAGCTGAAACGTGTTCAAGCATTGGCTGGTGCGAAAAACCACTCGATTGTATTAGGTGATGCGAACTTGGAGAACGCAGCGACCCAAATTCTAAATGCAGCATTTGGTTCAGCAGGTGAGCGCTGTATGGCAGCATCTGTCGTCGCGGTAGAGGAATCAGTGGCAGATGAGTTTATTGCTTTATTAAAACAAAAAGCAGATGACGTTCAAATCGGCAACGGTTTAGACGAAGGAATTTTCCTCGGACCGGTTATCCGTGAACAGCATAAAGAGCGTACGTTAAGTTATATTGAAAAAGGTGAGAAGGAAGGAGCAAAACTTGTCCGTGATGGACGTAAAGACGAAGCGGTGAAAGAAGCAGGCTACTTTGTCGGCCCAACGATTTTTGACAATGTCACGCCGAACATGAAAATCTGGCAAGATGAAATTTTTGCACCGGTCCTGTCGATCTCTCGAGTGAAAGATTTAGACGAAGCAGTAGAGCTTTCCAACAAGTCCCGCTTTGCAAACGGTGCATGTATCTTCACGAAAGATGGTAGAAGCGTACGCCAGTTTAGAGAAACAATTGATGCAGGAATGCTGGGAGTGAACATCGGAGTTCCAGCTCCAATGGCATTCTTCCCGTTCTCTGGCTGGAAAGATTCCTTCTACGGTGACTTGCATGCAAACGGGAAAGACGGACTCAACTTCTATACGCGTAAGAAGGTTATGACGACGAGATGGGTGTAATAAAATAATGAAGCGCAGGATCCGTCCGAAGTATGGGACTTATCCTGCGTTTCTTTTGATTTATCTGACTATAAAGGATTCCTACTTCTCCTCAGCTTTATAATTATGAAGCGGTGGGAGTACGAGCCATCCTTTTTCTTTATTCATCCGTAATAATTTTCCTGCAAAAGTTGCTTTCTGCATATGGAACTGACCGAACATCATGGCAATATCTTCACGGACGGACTGTCCCATTATTGTACTGCAAGCAACTAAGCCTGCTGAAATTTTACCGGCAAGGGAAGCGGAGATTTCCTGATCGGCGAATCTTGCTCCCACCGGGATATCTTCCGTATGTGCATGTGGGCGTTCCGGTGGAGCAGGTGGCAATCCTACACCATTTACTTTTAATAAGTCCTCAATCTGCACGATTTCATCCTGAACCCTCTGAACAGCCTCGACAAGCATCTTTCTAAGATCATCATCCCCTGCGTGATTATAAAAAGTCTGAAAGCCTGCAACTGATCCCTTTGCTGTAAGAAGATAAGACCATACTCCAAATACTTCTCCATAATGCATTGGTTGTTCCTTTGGATTTCCGCTAAAAATTCCCATTGTCAACCTCCTAAGTATACTTGGGTGAATAAGCACTTATAGATAGCTTGCTACACGTCGAATAATTTCATGCATGAATTACAGAAGTATTATTTCATGGATAGACTTTTTGTATGCGCTGAATGATGCTAAAATGGTAAAAAGAGAAAACACAAGGGCAAGTTAATAAAAATGAGAGGAGAATGTAGATGACTAAACACCGTATATATACAATGAGCTTTGCAAGTGTCTATCCCCACTATATAACAAAAGCGAAAAAGAAAGGACGTACGAAGGAAGAAGTCGATGATATCATTCGCTGGCTGACAGGATATAGCCAGGAAGAACTGGAGACACAGCTTGAAAAACAGACAGATTTTGAAACATTCTTTGCGGAAGCCCCAAAGTTGAATCCTGCGCGCTCTTTGATTAAAGGTGTCATTTGTGGCGTTCGAGTGGAAGAAATTGAGGAACCATTGATGCAGGAAATTCGCTATATGGATAAACTGATTGATGATTTGGCGAAAGGGAAAAAGATGGAGAAGATTTTACGGACACCGGCTCCGCTCTAACTGATCTTAAATATAACTCATGCTCCCTCTATAAAAAAGAGAGAGCATGGGTTTATTATTTCGTAACCTGATCAAGTATTTCCAAATTATATTCCATTAAAGAAATATAATCTTCTCCGTCTTCAATGTCTTCTTCTGTTCTAACTTCTAAATTATGAATCGTTAGCGCTTCAGCACCAATTTCATCTTGAACAACTCTGGAAAGCCGATTTTCACTGTTCTGTTCGAAGAGGATATATTCCAAATCAAATTCTTCCGCTGCCTCCATTACTGCTACCAACTCTTATTGGGAAGGTTCTTCACTGGAGGACAGGCCGCTGATTGTAATTTGTTGCACACCATAACGTTCCTCCCAATAGCCAAAAGCAGAATGAGGAACGATGATGGATTTATTTTCCTTCTGACTTAAAAGTTCCACAAACTGCTGATCTAATTCTGTTAAATTTTCTTTTAACACAGCAGTTATCTTGATAAAGGTCTGCTGAATCGGGATTAAGTGCAGTAAGTTCGTCCTTTATGATTTCTGCAAGATCAATCATCCGAAGTGGGTCGACCCAAATATGTGGATCATGATCGGTGTGATCGTCGATGATAATTGTTTTTGATTCGGACTCCGCAATCACTTCATGGTCATCACCGTATAGTACCGCTTTAATCTGCAAGCCAGAGAGATCTGCTTCTCCTTCATACGTGTCATGATGCTGTCCCCGGGCGACTTCCCATTCTTCTGAACCCGGAGCTAATGTATACCAATGCCAATGATCAATATCTGCTCCATCCTCATAGGACGCGGTTAAAGTAATTTGATCTCCTGTATGATAATGAGCAGCGAGCCCATCCACGTCAATTGCATAATATTCATCGCCATCATTGTGTTCAGCGTGATGCTTGTTGTGTTCGCTATCCTCCTGTTCATGATGGTGATCGTGGCTATGCTCCTCATGTGCATGCTCTTCATGCTCATTTCCACGCTCTTCCTGTTCATGGTATTCATGATCATGTTCATCAATCGTAATTGTTACAGGAGCTGATTCTGCAACAACCTTGTGGTCATCATATAGAACAACCTTGATTTGTTGTCCAGAAATGACAGCTTCTCCATCATACATATTATTATGTAATTCATCTACCACTTGCGAGTCATCTTCATCTGGATCCAAGGTAAACCAATGCCAATGGTCATGTTCCGAATCAATGTGCAAGTTTGCAGTTAACTCAATCATGTCACCTGTATGATAATGAACAGACAGTCCTTGAATTTCGATGGCCTGTTCATGTTCCGAACTTTCATGAGTACCTTTTTGGAAAAGCTCCTCATGTTGCCCGATTTCAATCAAGGCTACGTCTTCTGATCCCAGCGCAAGGGAAACACTATCTGCAAAGCCTTCCATTCCCGCCCCAATGTAAATAAAAGCATCACTAGAGGCGAAATCAGTCATTTCTTTTGATGTCGGTTCATACATATGACCATCAACACCAGGCGGGAAAACCGAATGGGCAGTAACGGTATCTCCACCGATTTCTTCTACAATGTATTGCAAAGGATATACCGTTGTGTAGACTGTAATATTTTCATTCGATTCATCTGCGTTACGATCCTCATCACCCGGTGATGAGCACCCAATCAACAAAATGCCTATAAATAATATAATTGTCCATGCTTTTATACTTTTCACATTTGAATCCTCCTTCTAACAAACTTTAAATCGAAACCATTACGATTCTTTGTGTAAAAAATTTTATGTATATGCTCTTGTAATGGTAGGATATTGCTATCTATTCTTCTCCTTTCATTTATTTAATAAGTTATAATATATCGTAATGATTTCGATTTTTAAATAGGAATTGTTACGATTTAAAAATAAAATTGTTGTGTAAATATTTAGAATTGGGGAAGAACCAAAGCCAAAAGGAAAAATCAATTATGTGATTGAACAGGGGTTACCAACACCAAGAGTCAATGCGTCGTTGAATGAAGAGGGTACATTCACTACGAATATCATTCAATGAAAGGCAAGTGGATAGCGTTATAAAGGTAGCAATTAGTTGGGACGGGGAATCGGAGGAAATGATTTTAGATGGGCAATGGTATTTAAAAAGGGTACTTTATACCCGAAGATGCAGTACCCCTATTTCATGTGTTTTTTAAGCTTGATTGATGAGTTGATTAATAAATTCAACAACTTCATCCGTCGTACCCATCGCCAACAATTCTTCCTTATGGGAAGCAATTTGTTCTTTTGAGAGCTTGCTTAATTGTGTCCGGGCAGGGAGGATGGATGTTGCACTCATGCTGAATTCATCTAGTCCAAGTCCTAACAGAATCGGAACGGCAATCGGATCTCCAGCCATTTCACCGCACATGCCGGCCCATTTACCTTCTTTGTGAGCTGCTTCAATCACATTATTGACTAGGTTCAAGATTGCCGGATGGTACGGTTGATAGAGATAAGAAACTTGTTCGTTCATCCGGTCAGCAGCCATTGTATATTGGATAAGGTCATTTGTTCCAATACTGAAGAAGTCGACTTCTTTGGCAAATTGTGCAGCAGTTACAGCCGTAGATGGAATTTCGACCATAATTCCGACTTCGATATTCTCGGCAACTTTAATGCCTTCAGCTGCTAACTTTTCCTTCTCATCAAGTAGGATTCCTTTTGCCCGACGGAATTCTTCCAGTGTTGCAATCATCGGGAACATGATTTTTAAGTTCCCAAAGGCACTTGCACGCAGGAGGGCACGTAACTGCGGGCGGAAAACATTTTCATTTTCCAGGCAGAAACGAATTGCACGGAAGCCTAGGAATGGGTTCAATTCTTTCGGCAGATCCATGTAGTCCAGCTCTTTATCGCCCCCGATATCTAGCGTACGGACGACAACTGGTTTGTCACCCATCTGTTCAAGCACGGACTTATATGCTTCGAATTGTTCCTCTTCAGATGGCAGTTCACTTTTACCCATGTATAGGAATTCAGTCCGGTAAAGGCCGACACCTTCTGCTCCGTTAAGAAGTGCACCTGCTACGTCATCTGGAGTACCAATATTCGCTGCAAGCTCGACTTGGACGCCGTCTTTTGTAATCGTAGGCTCGTCTTTTAATTTAGCCCACTCTTCTCGTTGTTTCGCGTAAGCCTCTTGCTTTTCTCTATATGTTGCCAGTTCCTCATCGGTTGGATGGACGATGACATTACCTTCTAGTCCATCAATAATGATGAGGTCATTTTGTGAAACGGATTCGGTGATATTTTTCGTTCCGACAACGGCAGGTATTTCGAGTGATCTCGCCATAATGGCAGAATGGGAAGTCCGGCCACCTATGTCTGTTGCGAATCCTTGAACAAACTCGCGATTCAATTGCGCCGTGTCGGACGGTGTTAAGTCCTCTGCGATAATGACGACCTCTTCGTCAATCAATGCAGGGTTCGGGAAGGTGACACCAAGTATATGTGCCATGACCCGTTTCGTAACATCCTTAATATCTGCGGCACGTTCTCGCATATACTCATTGTCCATGTTTTCGAACATATCGATGAACATCGTGGATACTTCTTCAACAGCAGTTGCTGCAATAACCTTATCCGTTTCGATTTTTTCTTTCATCGGATTAATTAATTCCGGGTCATTTAAAATTAAGAGATGAGCAGAGAAAATCGCAGCATGATCCTCGCCAAGCTTATTTTCCGTATGCTCTTTGATTTTCTCAAGTTCCGTTCTCGAAATTTCCAATGCTTGTTCTAGTCGACTAATCTCTTCTTCCGTATTTTCGGTCGTTACTTTTTCAAAGGATAAGTCTGGTGTTACGAGTTGATATGCTTTAGCAATCGCTATACCAGGTGATGCTGCAATTCCATTTAATTGTATGTTCATTTTACCAACCCCTGAATAAATTATCGTAATTTCTTATATTTAGTCTCCTCTTTCATTATACGCGTTTAAAATAACTTTAAGCAAGGGATGTCCCGCTTCCAATCCGGAAACTTCTTTTAGTGCTTCTTGGACACCCTGATCTGCAATCATCTTTTGTAACTTTACTGCTTCATTATCTTGTTCATTGGTAAATTTGAGAGCTGCTGCGATTGTTTTTGCGAGATAGGTTGGTTCTTTCCCAGTTACGTCCATATACATGGATGCCGGGCGAATAAGTCGTTCTCTCGCGCCTAGCTTACGGATTGGACCTCTTGCTACTCTTGTGATTTCATCTGAAATATATGGATTCATAAAGCGGCCGATAATTTTTTCAGTATAAGCTTGATGTTCTTCCCGGTTAAAGTCGTATGTTCGAATTAATGCTTCGCCTGACTCATGCAATGCGCCTTTAATGATTTCTTGTACCTTTTCGTCATTAATTGCTTCTGTAATGGTTTGATATCCCATTTGATGACCGACATAAGCGACGGCTGCGTGACCAGAATTTACCGTGAATAGCTTACGTTCGATATAAGGGGTGAGATCATCCACGAAAGTGATCCCATTAACATCTGGCTTGGTACCTTTGATTGCAGGTTCTTCAACAACCCATTCATAGTAAGGTTCTACAGAAACTTGGAGTAAATTGTCATGTTTCTGGTTCGGTACAATTCGGTCCACCGCTGCATCTGGGAAGCCGAACAAGTTATCAATTGTTGTCTTTTCTTCTTGTGTCAGGTGTTCGTAAACTTTCTCCTTTAAAAAGGAAGTGCCACCGACCATGTTTTCACAGGCGATAATATTCAGCGGTTGATTAGTTGTTTTAGCTCGCTCTTTTAAACCCTTAGCGATGAGCTCAGCAATGATCGGCAATACATTTGGCCCGACAGCAGTTGTAATCATATCCGCATGGACAATCGCCTGGATGACTTTACCCGGGTCTTGGATACTGTTAATTCCGGAAATATTTTTAACGGTTAAGGATTCGCTTTCCTCTGCTGCTAGTACGACGGTGTATTGTTTTTTCTCATTGATTTCTTTAATCACTGCTTCATTCACATCAACAAATGTTGTATGATATCCCGCTTGATGGAGTAATAAACCAATAAAACCACGTCCAATATTGCCTGCACCAAAATGTACTGCTTCCATTTAGTTCACCTCATCAAAGATACGAATGATTTCTTCTTCTGACGCTGCGTTAAGAATCGATTGGATATTGTCTTCGTCGGAAAGCACGATTGCGATATTGGAGAGAATGTCTAAGTGCTCGTCTCCTTTACCAGCAATACCGATTAAGATTTTCACCGTGTTGCCATCTCCATACTCTACACCTTCCGGGATGGTAACGACAGATAAGCCCGATTCTTTCACTAATGACTTCGCATCTTCTGTACCATGTGGAATAGCGACGAAGTTCCCCATAAAGGTCGATGTTAATTCTTCCCGTTCAAACATTTTATCAATATAGGAAGGTTCGACATAGCCGTTATCTACTAAAATTTGACCTGTGTAGCGAATCGCTTCTTCCTGATTGTTTAATGAAACATTCAACTTAATATTTTCTTTTGCTAATACTTCTTTTGCCATGGTAAACACCACTCCTTACATAGAGATTGTTCAAAAAGCTCGGTAAAAACTATAGTAACCTTTTATCCTTTAAAAACATTTGAAAACGCTCGGCTAAATAGAACTTAATTGCCGTTTCATCAGCAGATTCAAATAAACGAACTGCTTCGTCTTCCTGGATGAGCAAGCTGCTTAAATAACTTAGTGTTTCTAAACGTTCTTGCTGAATATCTTTGGGGGCAAGCATGACTAGGATATGTTTCACTTCCATCTCTTTTCCGTCCATTCCCCTCATTAGTCGCGGATTTTCTAACACATAAATTGAAAAATGGATGGAAGGCACGTCTCTAGAGCGTGTATGAAAAAGTGCCAAGCTCGTATCTGGTATCCCGAGCCCGCCAACTTGCTCCCTTTCCATTAGTTTGGTAAGAATCGTTTCGCTATTCTTTATCCTTTTCCGCTTTTCCAGATCGATACAAATCGCTCGTAATGTTGATTCTGAGTGATTCCGTTCATCGACATAGAAGGAATGGAGCAGGTCAAGAATTGTTTCGGTATAAAGCTTGATTGCCTCTAACTGCAAAACCGAATTCGGATTACTTTTTTGCTTTTCATTATTTACAACGAGTCTCTGCTGGCGAATTGCCTTTTTAATCTGCTGGACTTCCGATTGATTTAACATTGGAGAAACGAGAATATAATCGGTTTCCTCCAACTCTTTTAAGGGGAGCGTTGAAATGATTAAATCGTAATGATCCAAGTCTTCCTCGTCTACATCGAACATCGATTTGTTTTCTATTTGCTTAATTTCCGGCACTTGTTTCATTAATTGAGTTGCTAAGATTTTCGCCGTGCCAATCCCACTGGAGCAAATAACAAGGGCCTTTTGCCTTTCACCTTTTAGTAATGCAGCTGCAAAATGGAGAACGATAAATCCAATTTCGTCATCCGGGAAATCTAAATCTGGAAAAATGACGCTCGTCGCTTCTCCAATTAAATGAAACAAATCATCGTAGTCATGTTTAATCTGCTCGATCATTGGATTCACAATCTTCATCCGCTTATTAATCCGGTAAATGGCCGGTTTCAAATGGGTGACTAAATCATTTAGTAATTGGTTGTTTCCCATCATATCCACATGAATCTGTTTACTTACATAAGCAATTAACTGCTTAACCTGATAGGCAAATCCTGTGTTCTCTACTTCTAATAAAACATGTTGGTCTGAGCGAAGTTTCGCTCCCATTAAATGCATGGTAATATAACCGATCTCATCGTTGGGGATGCTGATCTCCAAGCTTGTTTCCAATTCGCTGATGATTTTTTCCGCTATCTTGTATTCTTTTGTACCCTGTAACTGTTCGAAATATGCCTGGTCAAATTGAATCGTATCCCCTTTTTGCAGTCGTTCGATTGCGAGTGCAAGGTGAACAACTAAACCGACGCGTGCACTATCGGCTAATTCATAGGGGAGCTTTGTACTTGCTTGTTCCACGATTTTTTCAATCACTCGTAATTTATCTGGATCGACGAGTCCCAATAAGCGGTTGGAAATGGTTGGCGTCTGTTTGTTTTGGATGTTTTCCTTTAGTAGGGAAATGAAGGAGAAAGGGTCCACATATTTGGCAATTAAATGCGTAATTGCGGACCGCTTATTCGCTTCATCTCCTTCGATTTGCACGCCATATCCTCTGCGACGGGTAAGTGTTAAGTGAAAGTTCTCTAATTCCGCTTCCAATTGATCCAAGTCGTTACTGATTGTCGCAATGGTTACATCCAATTCGTGAGCAAGAGTGAATAATTTCACTGGCTCATTCGCTTCAAGCAACATGGATAGAATCATTGCTTGTCTTTCTTCTTGAGTATAGTCATTCGGACTAATACTTGTAAGCAGCCGTTCTAATAATTGTTTATCTGCTTGTTCACCAACGATTTGAAGCCCGACACCAGCCTTTTTATCAAGCTCCATCCGGTGGTTTAAAAGGATTTTTTCAACACCTTTTAAATCCCGGTGAATCGTCCGCGGGCTAACATCAAGGGCTTCAGCAAGATCTCCTACTGTCACTTGTACTTGTTTTTGGAGTAAGAAAAGAATGATTTTTCTTTCCCGCGCTGTAATACTCAAGGCGAATTCTCCCCCATTAATTATTTTTCAGGCGCTCTACCAGCTCGTCATATTTCGGGCTGCTCAAGAAATTATCTACGGAAATATGTTCAGCCGTTGGAAGCTTATTCTTCGCACGATCCGTCAAATCCTTATGGGTGATGACAATATCTGCATCATCCGGGATGTCATTAATTGCTTTATTCGTTACGATAATATCGATATCTGCCTTCTTGAATTTATTTTTTAGAAGGGATGCACCCATTGCGCTTGAGCCCATACCAGCATCACAGGCGAAAATAATTTTATCGATTTGTTCTGGTTTTTTCTTTTGGATGGTGACTGTTTTTATAATGTCTTCATTTTCTTCTTCATCTTGGTTCAAAGCACCTGTAACAGAGCTCTTCTTCCCTTTCATTTCTTCCATTTTACCTGCAGCTTCTGCCAAGCTGTCCGTTTCTGTCTTGCTTGATTTTAAAATGATAGCAGCAATAACAAAGGTAACAGCAGCTGCCACTAGAACACCTAAGATTACACCAAGATAACTGTCTTGTGCCGTCATCGCAAGGACCGCGAAAATACTACCAGGTGATGAAGGGGCAACTAATCCTGCACTAAACAGCTGGAACATGAACACACCGCTCACACCACCAGCGATTACTGCAAGAATTAGAATAGGCTTCATCAATACGTAAGGGAAATAAATTTCATGTATCCCACCGAAGAACTGAATGATTGCTGCTCCTGGTGCAGAACTCTTGGAAGCACCTTTACCAAAAATCATGAATGCGAGCAATATCCCGATACCCGGACCAGGGTTTGCCTCCAGTAAGAATAGAATTGATTTTCCAACTTCACTCGCTTGATCTGCACCAATAGGACTTAGTATCCCGTGGTTAATTGCATTATTTAAGAATAAAATTTTCGCAGGTTCAATAATGATGTTGGCAAGTGGTAATAACCCTGCATTAATAATCACTCCGACCCCTGCTGCAAGCATTGTGTTCAATCCTTCAACTACTGGTCCAATTGCATAGACAGCAACAATCGCAAGTAGTGCTGCCAAAATACCAGCAGAGAAGTTATTGTAAAGCATCTCAAACCCTTGACGAATCTTCGCCTGGAAGAGATCATCTATTTTCTTCATTAAATAGCCGGCAAGTGGTCCCATAACCATAGCACCGAGGAACATTGGAATATCCGCTCCGACGATAACTCCCATCGTAGCCGTAGCACCAACAATTCCACCACGTATGTCATAGACCATCCGACCGCCTGTAAACCCTATCAATAATGGCAATAAGTAGCGCAGCATCGGGTCAACCATTGTTGCCAATTGTGCATTTGGCAACCAACCATCTTCAATAAATAAAGCCGTTATAATCCCCCAAGCAATAAATGCACCGATGTTCGGCATGATCATTCCGCTTAAATAACTACCGAACTGTTGCGCTTTTGCTCGAATGCCCTTCTGTTCAGCCATTTTTCACACTCCCTTTAAAGTAATATCTTATACTTTTATTCTAAAGTAATTTGTTCGCACTACTCAATGGAATCTAAACATAACTTTGGCAAGGGACTTGTTGCCATCATTTGAATTGGTTGTCTCTGTTGTTACTATGCCCATTTTGAGTGATAAGATAAGCTTGAGAATACAAAATAAGCACCTATGGCTTACTAAGCCAAGGTGCTCATTCTCCTTCTTATAATTGATTCATCACTGAATAAGCTGCTTCGTCCGCAATAATCGTTACGTTTGGATGTTTTTTCAAGACAGACGCTGGGATTTCTTCTGTTACGTCACAAGTGAGTAAGGTTGCCAAGGCCTCTGCTTTATTTTCACCAGAAATAAGCAGAAGTATTTCTTTACTCTCCATGATCGTTTCAATTCCCATGGAGATTGCCTGAGTGGGCACTTCTTCAATAGAGTGAAAGAAGCGTGAATTTGCCTCAATGGTCGATGTTTCCAAATTAGCAACTTGGGTTCTGCAAGTAAATGGTGTACCAGGTTCATTGAAGCCGATATGGCCGTTTGCACCAATTCCTAGTACTTGAATATCAATTCCCCCTGCAGCCTGGATGGCTTCTTCATATTCTTCGCATTCTTGCTGTAAATCTGGAGCAACTCCATTGGGAATCCGGACATTATCTAATGAGATATTAATATGATCGAATAATTTATCTTTCATAAAATAATAATAGCTGTTTGGATCGGTTTTTTCGATGCCGACATATTCATCGAGGTTAAATGTCTTTACCTCCTGAAAGGAAACCTCGCCTTGGTTATATTTCTTAATTATTTGTTTGTAAAGCCCTTCAGGAGTCGAGCCGGTAGCTAATCCTAATACAGGATTTTCGAGTTCATTGATTCTTTCAACGAGGAAAGAACAAGCCCTCTCGCTCAATGCATCATAATCTTTTACTTGAATGATTTTCATCTTTTTACTCTCCTTGTAGGAAACGCGCATCTTAGATAGATGACGTTAAGATTGATATGGTCATGAAACAACCATATTGGTACATTAAGTTTAACACTTTTGAAATTGATAAAGTGTGTCAATTTCAGGAATTTGTGTAGATATTCACAATGAAGTTGATGTATGATAAAAGAAATGAGTTAGTAAGATTATGATACGGGAGGGGTTAACGATTAATATTTCAATTATTAAAGCAGCTCCAGAACATACGGAAGAGATAAGTAGAATCTGTTCCATTGGCTGGCGGCAAACGGTTCAAGGTGTTTATGATGAGGAATACCAAGCTAAAAATGTAGAACATTGGTGTAAACTAGCACATTATTCCAGGTCATCTATTTCAAACTAATTCAGCTGTTTATCTGGGGTAATGTGCTATTATTTTCACTTTATTTCATATGTGAAAAAGAATATGCACGCTATTTCTCTACTAT